>JAAFIU010000180.1 GCA_013298805.1 Cytophagales bacterium
TTTTCCCAATCTCAACGGAGTTCGTTTTATCGCTGCTTTTTCTGTTCTGATACATCATACCGAACAAATAAAATATTTGATGGGTTTAGAGAATAATTACACCAATTTCTTTATCAAAAATATGGGGAAATTAGGCGTTGGTTTGTTCTTCGTTTTAAGCGGATTTTTGATTACGTATTTACTGTTAAGTGAGAAAAAACGTCGAGGTGATATTTCTGCTAAAGATTTTTACATTCGTCGAATTCTCCGTATTTGGCCGCTATATTTTATCATTGTTTTATTGGGTTTTTTCGTTTTTCCAGCCATTCCAATTTTCAATGAACCCCTGCGTGACCAATATTATTTTGATGCTGATTTTTTCAAACGTTTGCCTTTTTTCTTATTGTTTTTGCCCAATTTGGGTTTTGTTTTTTTTCGTTCGCCATATTTATGTGCGCAGACGTGGTCGGTGGGAGTAGAGGAGCAGTTTTACGCTATTTGGCCTTGGATAATTAAAAGTAAAAATCCTGTAAAGACATTTGTAAAACTGTTAGTTGGATTTCTGACTATTTTAGGATTAATATGGCTTTATGTATTTAAAGTCAGTGACTTATCGGAAGAAACAAAGCTAAAGGTACAAGAAGGTTTGGTGTTGTTTTTCAGTCAATTTCGTATTTTGACGATGATGATTGGTGGTATTGGAGCGTATTTAATCTTTACTAAAAAAGAAAAAATCTTGACCGTTTTATTCAGAAAAGATGTTCAGATAATTGTTTATGCAATATTAGCTTTGATGTTGGGAACAGGCTTCCATTTTCCAGGATTGAATATGGAGTTTTATGGTTTGTTCTTCTGCTTTTTTATCTTGAATGTTTCGCAGAATCCAAAATCGCTCATTTATCTTGAACAAAAAATAATTCATTATCTTGGTAAAATTTCCTACGGTATTTATATTTATCACCCTGCGGTTATCGTGCTTTGCATTAATTCAATTCATTATTTTCTTGGTAAAACTATTAATCATTTGACATTCAATCTGATACTTTACCCAACCGCAATTTTATTAACAATTATCGTCTGTGATTTATCATTTAGATTCATTGAAACGCCTTTATTGAAGTTAAAAGATAGATTTAACCGATAACAAAAAGCCCAAATTTGAATCTCAAATTTGGGCTTTTTATGGAAGCTAATTTTTCTGTAATAATTGTCCTTGCAAGTGAATTATCTTTTTTTGCATTTCAATAATCTCCTCAGCCTTTATGATTACATATCCTGTTTGTGGTTCTTGGATTGCTGACATATTTTTGATACTGGTTTCTCCCATAAGATAAGCTACATTAACACTCAATGTGGCAGCTATTCTATGTAATTGAGAGTATTTTGCATCATTTCTATTTAAAATTGCGTGCAAGGTTGCTTCTGTTATCTTTGAGGCTATGGCTAATTGCAGGAGTGTAATCCCTTTTTCGGCTACCAATACCCTAATTTTATCTTCAATTCTATTCATCATTTATTTGTGTGTGAAATAGTGGTTATGGGGTACTTTTTGGATAATAATTCATGGTTGATTAAGTAATGGGACGAAAAAAGCACTATTTTGAGATTCCATAAATCATTAATAATCAAACTCATGGTAATGGAAAATCGTAATTGCTACGGTGAACCGTTCTTAAATCGTCATTATACTTGCTTATTTGAGATTTAATTTCTCAATCTCAATAATCTCACCCGATTCTTTTTTCTTCAAAATGATTTTTATATCACCATTTGGTAATAATTCTTCTTTGATAAACCAATGGTCGGCATCATATTCCTGATAAACAGATGGTTTTTGTAAACCTTCTTGTCCACGCCAATCGGGTAATTGTACGGGTTCCCATAATTTCGTTTTGGCAGATTTATAGGCAGCATCAATAATGGCGTTTACGACATAACCGTCATAAAAACTTTCTTGCGGTTTTCTGCCTTCCTCAATGGCGTTGAACATATCGGTAAACATATGGGTATAACCCAACTCGTGCGTTTCGTCACCCACTGGGAAAAGCCATCCTGTGGCAGATTCCGCTTTTTCGGCTACATATCCTCCTTCGCCTTTACCAGTGGTAAACATCTCAAAGCCTGTACGTAAGAATGAATTTGTCCAAATTGTACCTTCAGTTCCCATGACTTCATCACGCAAGTCCATACCACCACGGAAAGTCCATGACACTTCAAATTGACCAATAGCACCGTTTTCGTATTTAACCAAACCAATGGCGTGGTCTTCGGCATCAATGGGTTTTACTTGGGTGTCTGCCCAACACATTACTTCAACGGGTTTGATGTCTTTTCCGATGAAATTTCTTGAAATTTCTATGCAGTGACAACCCAAATCAAGAATTGCTCCGCCACCTGCCATTTCAATATTCCAGAACCAGTCTGAATGAGGTCCAGGGTGAGTTTCACGAGATTTTGCCCATAAAATTCTACCAATTGCTCCGTCCTTTACACTTTGTAGTGATTTTAAGAATTTTGGCGTGTAGCAAAGGTCTTCTAAATATCCTCCAAAAACACCTGCTTCTTCGCAAGCTTTAGTCATACGAAGTGCCTCTTCTGCATTTCTACCGAGTGGCTTGGTGCATAAAACAGATTTTTTGTGCTTTACACAAAGCATCACTGCTTCTTCGTGAATGTGATTGGGAAGGGCAATTACTACCACTTCGGTTTCTGGATGAGCCACTGCTTCTTCCATCAAAGTGGTGTAATGCGGAATAGAATAATCATTTGCGAAACGAATAGCTGTTTCTTCTTTGCGTGCATAAACCACTTCTACACGGTCACGACTACGCTGTCCATGAAGTGCATCGGCATAAAAACGCCCAATAAAACCACCTCCAAGAATACAAACTTTTGCCATAATATTTTAGTTGATGAGTAATGAAAAAGAATATAATTGATGTTAAAAGGTTATAATTTTCGTTGATTTCTTAATGATTAAATAGTTCCCTTTTTATCATTAAAGAAAATAACAAATAATACTAAAACAACCGCTGCAATGCCCGCAGGAACCATCCAAACGCCATTCCAGTTGTGTCCTGTTATAATTCCAGTAGCATCTTGAAGGGTGTATTTCTCCAAAACAAGTCCTGAAATTTTTGAGCCAATACCCATACCAACCCCATACGTTGCTAAAGTAATAAGTCCTTGGGCAGAGTTTTTGATTTTGTCTCCCGCTTTGTTGTCGGTATAAATTTGTCCTGTTACAAAGAAGAAGTCATAACAAACTCCGTGCAGAATAATGGCTAAATACAAAATCCATTCAGACGAAATTCCATCTCCATTCCCGAAGCATAAAAAACGAACAATCCATGCTACCAAACCCACAATAAGCATTTTTTTGATACCAAATTTCTGTAAAGCAAAAGGAATTAAAAGCATAAAAAGTACTTCAGAGGCTTGTCCAAGCGACATTTTGTTTTCCACATTGGTCATGTGAGATTCAGTAAGCGATAAATTGGCATGAGCGTAATAAAATGCCAAAGGAATACAAACCAAAACCGAAGAAATAAAGAAAATTAAAAAAGAACGGTCTTTGAAAAGTACAAAAGCGTCTGTTCCTAAAATTTGAGCAATAGAAGCCTGTCCAGTTGCTTTGGGAGGTGTATCGGGTAAGGTGAATGAAAAAATCCCCCAAATAATAGATGTAAACATAGCAATTTGGAAAATGGTTACTTTATCCCCAAATCCATAAAAGCCGATGATATTAGTTACGACAATCCATGCAATTGTTCCCAACACACGAATGGCTGGAAACTCTTTTCCAGGGTCTTTCATTTGGTTCATGGCAATTGAACTCGACAATGCCAAGTTAGGAGCAAAGGTCATCGTGTAAGCCAAAATATACCAAAAGAAAGTATCAGGGTCTTGATTTTGGATTAAGAAATATAAAACAACCGCACCAATTAAATTGAGTACACCCATTACTTTTTGGGCTGAAAAATAACGGTCGGCAATCATTCCAACGAAAAAAGGAGCGACAATAGAGGCAATTGAAAATGTAGCATAAGCACTACCAATTTGGTCGCCAGAGGCTTTCAATGTTGTAAAAAGATACTTACCCATTTGTCCGTACCAAGCTCCCCATGTGCTGAACATAAGGAACATCATAAGCATTAATTGAATGCGAGTGGTTAATTTCATATTTTAAGATTTAAGTTTTTTGAATGTTTATGATTTAAAAGGGTTTTTAACAAGGGCAAAATTGGATATAAATTTTTGGTAGTATGTCATGGATTATTGCCAAATTAAATAAAATGACGATTTAAGAATTACGAATGAGTTAATTTACATTATTTTGATTATTAATGATTTGACATCTTCCAATGATGCTTTATTTTGTCTTGTTACTTGATAAATTATTGGTAAGTCGCTTAAAGTCAGAGCTGTACAGCATTCGCTTATCGCCAATCGCTTTTGCTTATAACTAATCATCATTTTTCATTGCTTGAATTCTACTCTTGAATTTTTCAAACTCATTTTGTAAAATAATAATTTCGCTTTCAAATAACTGAAAGTCGCAATGCTTGGCTTTTTCCTCAATAATACGAGTTATTTCATGTAAACGCATCGCTCCCAAAGTACCCGAATTACCTTTTAAAGTATGTAATTCGCCTTGAACTTGTTTGCAATTATTGGCTTTATATCCTTCAATGGCAAGCTTTATTTGCTCAATGGCTTCTTCTTCAAAGCCTTCAAAAATGGAAGCAACAAAACCCATATCCCCACCAACGCTATCAGCTAATTGCTTAACAATACTTACATCAAGAATCTCAAATTGATTCAATTCTGTTTCGTAATCAAGAACGTTAATTGCTGAGTTATTGGCTGAAGGCAGTGTTTCTACAACTGGGGTTACAACTTTCGATTCTTCTTGAATGACTTCGATTTTTTCGGTAACAACGCTGGTTTTCTGAGCTTTAAATTCCGCTAATTGCTTGCTAACCCATTCTGCTACTTTTCTGACCAAAATTTCAGCTCTGATAGGTTTTGGAACGTAGTCATTCATGCCATTTGCCATAAAACGGTCACGGTCTTCTTTCATGGCATACGCAGTCATGGCAATGATTGGCGGTAACGTACCTTTCAAGTTTCTTAAATGTTGCGTTGTTTCTATGCCGTCCATTTCGGGCATTTGAATATCCATGAAAATGATGTCGAATGGTCGCTCTACGATAGATTTTTGCACTAATTCAATGGCTTTTTTGCCAGAATCTGCCGTTAGAACTTCACAACCTGATTTTCGTAAAATCTCACTGGCAACTTTGCGATTGGTGGCGTTGTCATCAACTACCAATAAATAAGGATGATATTCGCTGAAATGGTTGACCACTTGAAAAACAGGCTCGTCTTTTTTAGCCATCATCGGACTAATATCGGTTTGCTTAATTTCAATGGTAAACCAGAAAGTTGAGCCTTTTCCCCATTCTGAATGCACGCCCACTTCGCCTTTCATCATGCGACATAATTCTTTCGAAATTGCCAAACCCAAGCCCGTTCCGCCAAAAGATTTTTTGGTAGAATTATCAACTTGTTGAAAAGCATTGAAAAGAATTTTTAGGTTTTCTTCGGTTATTCCAATACCCGAATCGGTAACTTCTACTTTGATTCGGTTGAATTTCCCTCTTTTTTCTACCAAATTGGCTTTAATTGTCACCGTTCCATTTTCGGTAAATTTCAAAGCATTTGAGGTGAAGTTTGAAAGAATTTGCAACAAACGAGTTTCGTCTGCAATGACAAATTCGGGCAAATTCTCATCAAATTCACAAATGATTTTATTGTTTTTGACAATTGCCAACTGAGAAAATAAAGCTTGAAGTCGGTCGAAAACATCTTTGAAAACTAACGGTGCTTCGTGCAGAGCCATTTTGCCAGCTTCAATTTTTGCCAAATCCAAAATGTCATTCAGAATGTGTAACAGTGTTTCCGAAGATTTTTTGATGGTTTGGACGTAATCTCTTTGTTCGTCGTTCAGAGGCGTATCAATCATCAAATCAATCATGCCAATAACCCCGTTCATCGGTGTGCGGATTTCGTGGCTCATGTTTGCCAAAAATCTTTCTTTTACTTTCAATGAACGTTCGGCTTCGTCTTTGGCTTTAACAATATCTTGTTGGTATTTTTTCAAATCGGTAATGTCCCGACCAATCCCCGATACTTCTTCAATATTGCCATTATTGACAATTGGATTTAGATAAACTTCCACCCATTTTTCTTCTCCATCGGGCGAATCCAACTGAACCTCAAAATGCTGTTGTTCGCCTTTAAATGCCTCTTTGTATTTGTCTTCCAATACTTTACGGTCGGTTTGCGAAACCATTCTGAAACCCATCTTTTCGGTACTGAGTGTCAATTGTGGTTTTACACCTAATTGACTTTCAATGAGTTGGACGTATTCTTGATTGAAAGAAGTCAATAACATTCTTCGGTTTACCGACCACATTAAGTGTGAACTTCCTTCGATGATGGCAGTCAAACGAGCAGTTTCACGGGCGAGCATATCTTCCGCCTGTTTACGAGCAATGGCAAGGGCTACTTGTCCCGAAATAAAATCTAATAATAGTAAATCTCGTTGTTCGTATTTATTTTGGCGTTCGTAGGATTTCAAACCAATGATTCCCGTCACTTTATTGCCAATTCTTAAAGGCACGCAAATCATCACTTTTGGCACAACGCCATAGAGGTAAATTTTCTTTTCTTCGGCTAATTTATAAATGTCATCATCTCTCAAAATCAAGGGCTTATTGGCTGCAATGGCATATTCTGTAAGTCCGTTTCCTAATTTTCTCTTCGTAAAATTTACACGGTTGTCAAAATATTCATCGACATAATACGGGAAGTATAAATAAGATTTTGCTGAGTCATATTGAGCAATAAAAAAGTTTTTTACGTCAATTACTTTGCCTAATTCTTCGTGAATATTGACATACAAATCATCTAAATTGGTTGAGCGAATAGTGGCTTGAGCGATGCTGGCGTATAAGTTTGACGAACGTTCCGCACGTACTTTAGCAGTTGAATTGTGGAAAATACATCGAAAAGCCGTTGGAACATCTTTTTCATAACGGCAGTTTACTGAACCCGAAAGGTATAATCGTCGTCCGTCTTTTCTACGGAAAACGACTTCTACATCGGCTATTTTTTCACCATTTTTAATTTTTTCAAATTTCTCAAGTGCTTCGCTCGCAAAGTCGGGATGAAGAATATCCTTCAAGCGTAAACTTGACAATTCGTCAGATTCATAGCCCATATTTTCGAGCCACGCTTTATTGACATAAAGAAAACGCCCCGAAATGCTGATGATTTGAATTAAATCGGAAGTATTATTGATTAAGTCTTGTAGCTGTGCGTTTGAACGAGATAAAGCCTCGGCTACCTTGCGTCTTTCAGTAACGTCCTCCCCGATGACTGTTAGATAACGTACTTCTTCAGTGGCATCATTGAAAATGGTAGAATTAAGTTCAACATATTTTATCTGGTTAGATTTTGAGAGCATTGTACGTTCTTTCTGCTCAAATAATCCACCTTTTTCCATTGCCTCTTTAAAAGAAATAATTCGCTGTTCTCTTTCTTCAGCAGGAACGATAACGTCAAAGAAGTTTTGTCCAACTAATTCCCCAAACTCGTAATCTAACATTTTGGTAGCGAAAGTGTTACAGAAAACAATTGTGCCGTTGTCTTCCAACACAATACCCACCAAATTGAGATTTTCTACGGTTTTTTCTAATTCAGATGCCATTGTAAGTGGCATTTCTCCCAACCTTTCATTGACTTCTAATACCCGTAATTCTTTTTTTAGTTGACGTATTTCTAAAATTAATTCTTCTTTTGTTTTATGAGTCCAACGCATTGTTCAGTTAACAGTTAATAGTTAACAATTAACAGTTTTTGAAACTGTAATTGATTTAGATAAGTGAATTTGTAAAATACTAAACTAAACTTATTGTAAAATATAGCCTAAAAGTACAAAATTCACTGTAATTTTAAGTTATGAATAAAGGTACAGAATCGGCATAATATACTGAAACTGTTTACTGATAATTGTTAACTGAAATAAATGGACGTAAGGGCAAAGAAAAGTTTAGGGCAGCATTTCCTTCGGGATTTGGAGGCGGCTAAGAAAATAGCAGATTTAATGTCGAGACATGGCGACTATAACCGTGTTTTGGAGATTGGGCCGGGAATGGGCGTTTTGACTCAATATTTATTACAACATGCTGAATATCAAACTGATGTGGTTGAACTCGACCGTGAGTCAGTTGATTACTTAAATATTCATTATCCGCAATTGAAAGGAAGAATACATTCTGCGGACTTTTTGCATTTGAATTTAGCGAATTTTTTCAATGGAGAGAAATTCGGGATTGTGGGTAATTTCCCTTACAATATTTCATCACAAATTTTGTTTAAAGTCTTAGATTACAAAGACTTAGTGCCAGAAGTAGCAGGAATGTTTCAGAAAGAAGTAGCCGTTAGAATTGCCTCAAAACCGGGGAACAAAGATTACGGGATTTTGAGCGTTTTGTTGCAAGCCTTTTATGATATTGAATATTGTTTTTCACTTGGGCCAGAAGTTTTTTCACCACCACCCAAAGTCAATTCTGGCGTAATTCGTTTGAAAAGGAATAATGTTACCGATTTGGGTGTTTCGGAAAGTTTGTTTAAATCAGTTGTGAAAATGGGATTTAATCAACGTCGAAAAACCTTGCGTAATGCCTTGAAAGCCTTGCAATTACCCGATAATCCGTTCATGAGTAAGCGTGCAGAACAACTGAGCGTTGCAGACTTTTTGGAATTAACCCAAATGGCAAAACAACAAGGAGATATTAAAGAAATTGAAATTATTAAAGAAGACTAATGGCAAGACCATCTAATAACCCTACCGATAAAACCAAAGCTAAAAAAGTCCACGAAACGCCTCTCGCAAAGCAATACAACCAAATAAAAGCCAAATATCCGGGGGCGTTGTTGTTGTTCAGAGTTGGAGATTTTTATGAGACTTTCGGGGAAGATGCGGTACGTGCCTCTAAAATTTTAAATATTACGCTTACCCGAAGAAATAACGGTACTGCCGATGACCATTTGGCAGGTTTTCCACATCATTCTTTAGATAATTATTTACCCCGTTTGGTACGTGCAGGCGAGCGTGTGGCTATTTGCGACCAGTTGGAAGACCCCGCAACCGCAAAAGGAATCGTGAAAAGAGGCGTTAC
>JAAFIU010000083.1 GCA_013298805.1 Cytophagales bacterium
ATGAGGTGGGGTAAAATGTTGTTGCCTAAAACTAACAAAAAATGTTAATAAGAATCAAATTTTACAAAATGAATAAGAGCCAACCAAATATTATTCGGTTAGCTCCTATTTACCAAGTTACCCAGTATAGTACGACTACTTAAACATCAATAACAAACTTGCTATCAATAAACAAAGCCCCAAAACGAAGAAAACCGATGGTTTTATTCCAGGAATGCTACTTTCACCTAAAGCTGACTCATAAGGGTTTTCTGGATTATAACGAACCTGCATTTTTTGTCCAACTTGACTCAACATTGCCATTCCTTTATCTGCTTCAATTTTGAATTGTCTATCATTTACACTAAATGAAACTACTGGAAAAAAAATCGGGTGTTGTCCACGTTTATCACTACGGTCAAATCGCTTGCTAATTTCTACAATCTCACCTTGTGTTAATTGAGAATGTTGAAACCAAGACCGACGTTTTTGAGTAAGGAAGAAGCCTAACAAAATCAATGCTGCTGACACCACGACAAAACCAGCCATTACAGTTGGTGGAACTCCAGTATAGACTCCGTGTCTGCCTGAAATTAAAAATATTGAATTGAGTATATTAACCATTTTATTTAATGCTCTTGCGTTTTTTAAAGTATCTATTTATGTTTTTCGTATTAATAGATACGTAAAAATTGCACAAAAGTTATTAATAATCAAGCAGTTACACGATTGTAGTCATTTAGCCAAAAGTTTGAAATTGAGGGTGTTTTCCATAAAAAACATAAGTTTTTTCATGTTATTTCTGATTTTCAAAGTAAAATTTATCGTTTTTACATTTTTAAACCGAAACAGACCCAATTTTCAAACTGCCTTTCCTTAGAAAAGTATTTTATTGAAATATAAAGTTTTTTTATTGCACTTTTCTAAGTAAATAGTTTTATTTCAACCTTTATTTAGATTTTAAAAACACTTTTTCATCAAAATAGGTATTATAAATTAGCAAAAAAATCAAAAAACATATCATTTTCAAAAAATACCGTTTCAAAACAATGTATTTATCTCAAAAAAAGTATTTTCACTAAAAACCCAATTTCACCAGACCTTGGTTGACTAATTGGCCATTCATAAAGATTTTCTTTGCCGCCGCAGTTGTATTAAAAGGAACTGTAATGATTTGTTGAGGTTGAATATAAACGAAACTCAAAGCATTTGGTACAGCACCACAAATCCACGTTGCGGCATCATTCCACAATCCAGAGGTTTTACTTTCTACCATATTAATACATGAACAATTATTAGATTTTACAATTTTGAAACTATCGAATATTGTTCCTGATGAAGTCAAAAATTTTGCAGAAAGTGTATCTTTTTGGCAATCTAAAATCATTGAACCAAACAGTGTTTTATCAGAAGAAACCATTGCTTCATGTGGCCAAGAAGTAGCAGTACCCACAACTCCACCTTGTCCAGAATTACCACAAACAGCATAAACTGTACTGCTTATGTTCGTATTTTTTGTGTAAAATGGAGCCGTATTTCCGTTTGAAGCATCTCGCTTCATGGCATTGGTAAAAGTATTTGAAACGCCATAATGCCCATTGATTAAAAACGTTCGTTCATAAACGTGACTATGACCTGCTAAAACCAAATCTACATTCTTGGATTCAAGCAAAGGAATAATGTTCTGTCGCATATTGACTGACTCTATTTCGATATCACTATTATGCGTTCCTTTGGTGTAGGGTGGATGATGAAAATAACAAACTGTCCATTTTTGCAAATTATCTTCTAAATCCTTTTTCAACCACAAATACATCGCACTCGTAGGGATATTGAACGAGCCATAGCTATCCAATACAATAAAGTGAAAGTCTCCGTAATTGTATGAATAATACTTTTCTGTTCCCGAAGGCGTACCACCTGCTTCGGCATTAGTAGGCAATGTAAATTGATTAAAATAAGGGAAATTTGTACCTAATGCCACGGAAGATTGGTAGCCAACATTGGCATAATCATGGTTACCGATTGAAGGATAAACGGGAGTATTCTTGAAAACTTCTGGATATTGAATAAAAGTATTAGCGGTATATTCTATATCAGTACCAGAACCATAAGCATTGTCTCCGAGCCAAATCCAAAAATTAGCAGGATTTCTACCTACGTAATTTTTATACGCATTTTTAACTGTAATCTGATTACTATTTCCTACGCCAAAATCGCCCGTAACCCAAACTCTAAAATTATTTTGAGGCGTATTGGCAGATTTGGCAGTCATAAAATAGTTTTCAGAATCACCTTGTAAGTCTTGTGTGCTTGTTCCTACTTTATAAAAATACTTTGTGGAAGATTGGAGTGAATTTATCAAAATCTCGTGTTCGGTCGTTAGGTTATTATCAACAATGGAAGTACCATAAGCAGTTGTTAATCCATAACTTACTTTGGTATCAGTTGGAATATCTGTACGCCAACGAACGGTAATACTATTTTGGGTGAGAGATTGTAAATAGGGTTGTCTGATAAAGTTTACCGTAGGAAATGTGTCAGCTACCAATCGAAAATTATAACTAATATCTGAACTATTTACGGCTGATTGGTGGATTTCTACGGCAATAACATTTGTCCCAGAAACTAACAGAGACGGACTTATCGCAACTTTATTCCAAGCAGCTTCATCCGTTCCGCCAATTGCCACAGATGCCAATGAATTATAAGCAATTGTTCCCGTTGGCATATTTGTTCGACTAATTTCAACGCCATTTAGATAAATTACCGCTCCGTCATCACGAACCAACTCAAAAAACAATGATTGATACGAAGCAGGATTATTGACATTAAAAGACTTTCGGAAGTAAGTCGTAATGTATTTCTGGGAACTCTGTGTGCCAAAACTTACCGTCGTTACTTCGTCGCCATCGCCATAACCCAATTCAGCATTACCACTTTGCCATGAGGCATCGTTAAAATTACTTTCTTTCCAAGCTGTTCCTTGGTCAGAGCCATTATCTAAATATTTCCAAACAGTATTATGCCTGATTAAAGTATCAGGATTGGCGTGAATGTGAAAGATTGTCAGACTTAACATCCATACAGAAAATAGAAATTTCATTGTATTATTTTTCATAATATCGAAGTAAAAACGTACATTATAAAGCTAAAATCACAACCATTCCTTCTTTTTAAAATAAATTAACATTCCAATTACCGACAAAATCATAAAGCCCCAAACGTAGTAATATCCGTATTGCCAATGCAATTCGGGCATATTGTCGAAATTCATTCCGTAAATTCCTGCCACGAAAGTCAAAGGCATAAAAATCACTGAAATAACCGTCAAGACTTTCATGACATTATTCATTCTATTACTGGCTTGTGACAAATATAAATCCATCAACGAAGCCACCAATTCTCGGTAAGAATCAACCGTTTCAAGAACTTGTGTAACGTGGTCATGGACATCACGAAGGTACAAAACGGTATTAGGCGTAATCAGTGGAGCTTCTTCACGAATCAGGTTAAAAAGCATCTCACGGAGTGGAAAAACCGTTTTTCTCATCAAAGTCAGTTCTCGTTTTATGCTATAAAGTTCATTCAATGATTTCTGTTTGGCTGATGTTAAAATGTCTTCTTCCAAACGTTCCATATTTTCAGAAACTTGTTCCAACACCACGAAATAATTATCCACAACTAAGTCTATCAAAGCATACAGCAAATAATCTGCCCCGTTTCTTCGGGTTTTTCCAGCGGAAGTTTTTAGCCGTTGTAAGATTGGTTCAAATATATCTTTTGTTCGTTCTTCTTGAAAAGAAATCACAAACCCTTCGCCCAAAATAAAACTTAAATGTTCAATTTCTATTTCACGAGTAAAGGGGTTAAATTCCATCATTTTGATGGTTATAAAAAGCTGTTCGTCATCGTAATATTCAAATTTGGGCTTTTGTTGAGTATTCAAAATATCCTCCATTACAAGTGGGTGTAAATCAAACACTTCGCCAACGGTAGCAATCACTTTGGGTTCGTGAATACCATCAATATTGAGCCAATAAGTTTTGTCAGCGTCTAAGATAAGATTAAAGTCTCCGAATTTTGGGAAAGTATGCGTTTTGTAAAAATCGGCATTGTATTCCGTCCAAAAAACTTTGGTTTCAAAATGGACTTCCTCTCCAACGTAAGTGAGTGTACCAGGGGAAGTTCCGAGGTTAGCATTCTGGATTTTATATCGTTTTGACATTATTTCTTTTGTGAGCTTATATACTTAAAATTAAAAACAGATTGGCATAAATCAAATTCATAGCTTAATTTAGCGTTATAAAGATAGCCACAGATAAATCTTATAACCCTCCCATTAAAACGTGATACTTTTGAAAATTACCAAATATATTTTACTCTTCAGTTTCTTTTCGGGCTTAGGAATAGTTGCTTGCTCGCATCAACCTCGACAACTTTCAGATGATATTTCAAGCGACGTTGCCAACCGAAACGATAGTATTTCTCGCCTCTTTGACCCTAAAATTGCGAATCGGAAAGCCATTAAGTTAGATACTTTCTTCAAGAAATTACATAAACTCAATGGTTTCAATGGTGCGGTTTTGGTATCTCAGTATGGAAAAATTATTTACAAAAATGCCTTTGGCTATTCCAGTTTTTTCAAAAAAGACTCGAATACCACCCAAACTCAATTTCAATTAGCATCCGTTTCCAAACAATTTACGGCAGTTGCCATCATGCAATTACACGAAAAAGGACTGATAAACTATGACGACCCCGTTTATAAACATATTCCAAACTTCCCTTACGACTCTTCAATTACGATTAGAAGTTTATTGACCCATTCGTCGGGTATTCCAAATTATGTGTATTGCTTGAATAGAGTTTGTGATAAACGAGTGCCAATGTCTAACGACCAAGTGGTTGATTTATTCGCAAAATATAAGCCTGGGATAAACTATATACCCAATTCTCGATTTAATTACAATAATTCAAATTATGTTTTATTGGCATATATCGTAGAGAAATTATCAGGAATGAGTTTTAGAGAATACGCTCAGAAAAATCTTTTTGCCCCCGCAGGAATGTCCCGCAGTTTTATTTACGACCCTTATAAAACAGAATTAGCCGCCAGTGCTGCCACAGGCTATACGCCTCGCCGTGGAGGATATTGGCAAGTACCTTTTGACAATTTGGACGGTGCAACGGGCGACAAAGGCGTTTATTCAACCGTTGAAGATTTGTTTAAATGGGATATGGCTTTGAATTCGGAGAAATTAGTAAAAATAAGTACCCTCCGTGAAGCCTTCCAACCCGCTCATACTTTTAGAAATATGATTACCAAAAATTACGGTTTCGGTTGGCGTTTACAACTTTTGGATGATGGCTCATGGTTGACGTTCCATACGGGTTGGTGGCATGGTTTCAAAAATTATTATATGCACAACAACCGTGACAATTCGTCCATTATTATTCTTCAAAACGTAGCCAATCATGCACTTGGACGTATAAAAGTAGCTCAGTCAATTCTCTATCCAGAAAAAGCATGGTACTTTATGAGTGGTGAAGGATTACCAGAGGAATTGGAAGGGGAATAGTTTATTGATGATTGAGTGAATTGTGATTGAGTGATTCTCAGACGAATAATAATCACTCAATCATAATTCACTATTACAATTATAATAATGTTTACAATAAATCGTTAAGTCACAAAAAAATACTAATTTTAGGCGTAAAACCTAAAGCAATCAGTCATGAAGATTTCCAAAATTATCCTGTTTTTGTTTTTTATTTCAGCCAATATTGTGACCGTCAAAGCACAGTCGGAAGATGAAGCTGTAAAATTATGTGTAAATAACTACCTCAACGGTGTATTGAAAGGAGATGCAAGTCTTTTAAACCAAGCCTTTCACCCAACTGCTATGTTGAGAACAGTAAGCGGTTCAGGCTCAATCCAAGACATTCCAGTGGCAAAATTTGTTACCTCAATGCCCGCAGGTGGTATCCAAACCAAAGGCGGTTCAACCAAATTAGTTTCTTATGCTTACGTAGGTGTATCTGCTTTGGCAACCGTTGAACTTCAATTTGGAGATTTTAAGTACATCGACTTATTGAGTATGCTAAAATTTGGCAATGAATGGAAAATCGTTAGCCGTGTTTTCAGTCGTGCCGATTTAGACGCACAAGTAAAAGGTATGGGAGGTTCATCAACGGCATCAGTAGCAACTGCTCCTGCAAAGCCAGCACCTAAAAAATCAACGGCTAATGTAAAACCAAAAGCAGATGATGGTTGGTAGAATTAAAATCAAATATTAAAAATATATCAGAAAGCTCACTTTTAAGTGGGCTTTTTGTTTATGCGTACTTTGCGTAAAAAAGTATTAATATATAACTTTGTAAAAGTATCAATTGAGCAAACAAAAATAAATCATTGATTGATGTTTTAACTCAAGTAAAAAACATAACATAAAACAATTTTTATTTATTGATTATTAACGAATATTTATTTCCACTAATAACAATAACTGATAACGAATAACCAAGCAATGGGAAGAGCATTTGAATTTAGAAAAGCGAGAAAATTTAAAAGATGGGGGCAAATGGCAAAAACCTTTACCAAAATCGGTAAGGATATTGTTATTGCGGTAAAATCAGGAGGACCAGACCCTCACTCAAATTCACGTTTGAGAGCCATTATTCAAAATGCTAAGGCAGTAAATATGCCGAAAGACAATGTTGAACGTGCTATCAAAAAAGCTTCATCTAAAGAACAAGAAGACTATAAAGAAATTGTTTACGAAGGATATGCCGCACACGGAATTGCGGTTTTGGTAGAATGCACAACCGACAATACCAACCGTAGTATCGCCAACATTAGAAGTCACTTTACCAAATGTGGTGGTACAATTGGAACTACGGGTATGTTGGATTTTATATTTGACCGTAAGTGTGTTTTCAAAATTGCTAAAACGGCTGATTTGGATGTTGAAGAATTAGAATTTGAATTGATTGACTTTGGTGCGGATGAGGTTTTCTTGGACTTAGAAAGTAATCAAATCAATATTTATGGTGAATTCACCGCTTATGGTTCTTTACAAAAAGTATTGGAAGAAAAAGGCTTTGAATTATTAGGTGCTGACTTTGAACGTATCCCGAACGATACTAAAGAAATGACCGAAGAACAAATGGCTGATGTTGAAAAACTTATTGAGCGTTTGGAAGAAGATGACGACGTTCAGAATGTTTATCACAATATGAGATAAATTTGATGTAGAGGATTGTGTTTAAGGCGACCGTTGCACAGTGGATAATTTCTAACAAATACCTAATCGTCCTTTTATTTCCCCTATCACAACGCAAGATTACCCCAAAAGAAAAAAGCCAGATAAAAATCTGGCTTTTTTGCTGTATTGCTTCTTGCTATTATTTGAATCCTAATCTGTAACAGAATAGTTTTCTTTCACAAAAATAATAAAAATCTTGACAAATGTTAACTAATCTACACCTATAACTACGATATAAATAAAAAAAATCTTTTATACATTAATATCATGCGATATTTCATTGAATGTTCTTATCGAGGAACTCAATATTGCGGTTGGCAAATTCAAAATAATGCCCAAACAATACAAGAGGAAATTGAAAAAGCACTAAGTACCATATTAAAAATTAAAATAGACATTACGGGAAGTAGTCGGACTGATACTGGAGTTCATGCAGTACAACAAATGGCACATTTTGAAGTAGAAACCGCCATTGTAGATACCGATAATTTAGTTTACAGGGTAAATAAAATATTACCTTTTGATATTGCTGTAAATCAGATTTTCAAGGTTGCCGATGATTATCATTGCCGTTTTAAAGCCACATCTCGAAAATATGAATATCGAATTTCAAGAAAAAAGAACCCATTTTTAAAAGGTTTATACTACGATTTTAATCAGAAATTAAACTTGGAAGTAATGAATGAAGCCTGTCAAATTCTTTTCAGACACATTGATTTTGAATGCTTTAGCAAAATAAACACCCAAGTTTTCACCTTCAATTGTACTATTATGGAGGCTCGTTGGGAAGAAAAAGATGATTTATTGATTTTTCATATCAAAGCCAATCGTTTTTTAAGAGGGATGGTGCGTGCCATCGTTGGAACACTTCTGGAAGTGGGTTCTGGGAGATTATCCATCACAGATTTTGAGCAAATTGTCCTTTCCAAAAACCGTAAAAAAGCAGGTAGAGCTGTTCCTGCTGAGGGGCTTTTTTTGATGGAAGTAAATTATTAGTAGGAGTTGTGTAATAAGTCCAAAGTATTGAACCTGTTTAAACTTTCTCTTTCGGCTGGGTGCCCCCGGCTAAAACCAAGTCTTTTAGAATTCTTCAAACCAAAATTTTATCAAGATTGGGCATCCCCCTTTCTCTGCTATGTTTCAAACATTTTAGTTTAAAGACCTCAAAAATACACTGATTTGTATCTCAAAACAGAAAGTTTAATCAGGTTCATTAAGAAAATCAAACCAAATAAAATTTTGGAGCGGATTCTTAGGACTTAATATCTTAGGACTTAATATCTTAGGACTTAATATCTTAGGACTTAATACATGATACTTTTTACAAAACCTCTACTCAATAACAATTTTCTTACTAAAACTACCTTCCTCATTTTTGAAATTCACGAAGTAAATGCCTTTTGAATAATTTAACAGTGGAATTTTAATCTCATTAACTTTTTTAATTTCTTCTTGAAAATACGCTCCTCCACGCAAATCTACAATACTTACAAAACCACTCATCGATGCTGAAAACTTTAATGTTATTTCACTATTTGTTGGATTTGGAAATAGATTAACGCTTTCCAACAATTCATCTTCTGTTCTTAAAATAGTCGCTGTTGTACCTTTTGCAGAGGCAAATTCAGATTCAGTTTTATCTCCAAATGCTTTTATTTGATAAAAATACGTTGATTTTTCTTTCAATTGCGTATCGTTATATTCGGTTTTGGATGCGTCTAATTTCACCAATTCTTTAAAAACTTCTGTTTGATTTAAGCGTCTTTCCAAAAAATATTGTGTAACATTTGGAACAGCCTTCCAAGATATTTTCAGTGCATCATAAGAGGCTGTACTTACTGTCATTTCGGGGGTAGCAAGCAGGTCTGGGGTTTTATTCTCGGCAGTCACAAAAGGGGATTCACTTTTATCATTCAAGGCTTTAACACGGTAGGTATAAAGCGTATTGGGTACTAAATCCTTATCGGTAAATGACAAAACAGCAGATTCAAACGTTCCCCAATTTTTAAAGTCTAAATTAGCGGCTTTTCTTTCCAAAATATAATAAGTAGCATTTGGAACAGCCCTCCAATCTATCTTTAAGGAATTATAGTAAATCACGGTAACGGCAATATTTGAGTTTTGTAAAAAATCTAAGGTTTTCACTTGTACTTCCCCAAAGGGTGACTCCGTAAATGCACCAATTGCTTTTACACGGTACGAATATAAAGTATTTGCGGCCAATGACTTATCTGGATATTCCAAGACCGTAGCCGCTACTTTACCCAACTGTTCATACGCATTTGTTGCATTATTTTTTCTTTCAATAATATAATTTACGGCATCAGGAATGGCATTCCATGACAACTTTACGGCATCAAAATAAGTAGAAATTCCCGTCACTTTAGGCGTATCTAATGCCTTTGGAGTTTGAATTTGTACACTCGCATATTCCGATTCTACATTACCCGCAATCGCCTTAATTCTGAAAGTATAATTGGTACTTCCTATTAAATTATCGCTCAAATACGTCAATGTTCCTTTGGGCAAAGTTTTTACAACCGTGTATTTATCGGTTTGTATGTCTTTGATTTCTAAAACATAAGACGTTGCGGTACCGATTCCCGTCCAAGTTAATTCTACGGAAGTAGCCGTTTTAATTTTTGCGGTTAAAGTTGGCGAATTGAGCGGGTCAGAAATTGCCTGTTTATAGAATGAAAAAGCAGACATTCCACGTTGATTTTTCAAGAAAGGTCCACCAAAAAATCTCCGTAAATCAACTGGGTAATTCATCGGAAAATAAGGAGGCAAATACGTAAGACTCTGACCTTCCGTAAATCCAGTAGTTTTCAAGACGATTTTATTGTTTTCTGCTCTTCCCGAAACAACTTTATCCGTCGCATTATTCAAATAGATGTAATCTTTCATAAAATATTTGCGGAGCAAGCCATCATCTTGTTTATATGTAGAATCGGCAGTCCAAATCATTTTCTGAGCATCTTCGAAAAGAATCGTTATTTCATCTTTAGCAAGGCTTGAATAATAGATTTTCTGCACATTTGGTGAAGTAATTTGTAGCGTATCCTTTGAACCATAAAAATCCCGAGATATTAGTCTAAAAATGTCATTCGCAAATATTTTGTAGCCATCAACGGTATAATGTCCACCATCATATCCAGTATTTCCGATAGAAGCAATCACTTCTGTTTTAGGATAAGTTTTCTTGATTTGTCGTTGAAAATCTCGTAATTCTCCTGATTCCGCAAGTGGAGTTCCAATAATATTTATTTGAAAAATATAGAATTTCCCAACAGATGGATAATCAGTTTTCCAGAAATTATACAATTTATCAAATTCTGTTTTCCAAATGCTTGGTTTATCTAAAGCTTCTGCTTCGCCCTGCAAAAAAAAGAATCCTTTGATATTATCTAAAACGCCCGCTTTCTTGGTACGATACAATAATCTGCCGTAGATATTGGCAATATTACTTGGGTTTGAGGCATCCCGAATGATATGGTCTGTAATAGCTGAGCCACCAACCGCTTCATTTAAAAAGCAAGTAGGAATACCATATTTTTCGACGAGTATTTTCTGTAATTCTATCCCCCAAACACCTACATAAGGCTTGGTTACATTTGATAACGCCCAAGTGGTATCGGCAGTGGTGATGTAAGGATTATTGGTTTGTGCTTGTCCAAAAGTTCGACAAAAATCATTGCGATAATCATAATTGGGAAAGGTATTAGTAACGCCCCAAGCTAAAGCATTTGACTGTCCATTTATCACAAAAACATCGCCCGAAACAATATTCTCACGAGTGGCAACTAACACAGAATCAGCACCTTTGATTGCGTACAGCTTGAAATTATAATTAGCTAATTCAGCTTTTATAGTGTGTGAAAATGAAAAGCTTGCCACATTAGAAACATAGTTCAAACTTGATTTATAGTATTTTACGGAAGCGTTATTCCTTAAAACTTGTAAAGTCAGGGAAGTATAATCAAGCGATTCTACTCTCCCACTAATCGTTACATTTGCTTCATTTTTAGCATTGCGAGGAAACAATTGAAGATTTTGAGGGATTTTAGTAAAAGTTACCGTTGGAATTGGCAAATTAGACGCAAAAGGTTCAATTTTCACTTCGTGAAAAGTCAAGGCACGCAATCCTCTTTTGTTGACAATATAAGGTCCAATGTACGGATATTCAGGGTCAGTATTGGCAATAAATGATGGCAAATAAGAGATTAACGAAGCCGAAGAAGCGGAGTATAGACTAAGTATAATTTTATTCCCCGAAGCCGTATTGACATTGACTACACTATTATTTCCATCCAAATAAAACTGATTTTTCATAACCAAGTTTCGAGGTTGAGCCGAAAATGATAAGTCTTGCGTTACTTCAAAAATCAGGGTGATTTCGGTTTTATCCTTCTTGGAGAAATAAGCTTTCCGTAGATTTGGAGCAGCAATATTATCAACTTCGGTTGAGCTATAAAAATCTCGACCAATCAACCGTGAAAATTCTTGAGCGTTTTGTTTGTACCCTTCGGCTGTATAATGCAATCCATCAAAACCAGTCGTTCCAATCGAAGCAACTACTTGAATATCAGGATATTTATCCGATTCCCGGCGTTGAATATCCCTAATTTGTGGTGATTGTGGAAGTGAAGTATAACCAATAATATCTATTTGAAAAAGGTAAATTTGCTTAATTGAAGGCAAATCTATTTTGAGATTTTTATAGTAAATATCAAAATTCTCACTCCAATTTAACCCTTCACCATAAGCCTCAGATTCGCCTTGTCGATAAATAAATGCTTTTACCGATTTATCAATTCCTGCTTTTTGTAAACGGTACAACATTCTGCCGTAACCCGTTGTCAAATCTGCGGGATTATTAGCGTTACGAGTAGCGTGCTGTAACATGGTTGAGTTATGAAAACCTCCATTTATCAAACAAGTTGGAATACCATATTTATCTAAAATAGTTTGCTGAAATTCAAAACCCATCGTTCCAACTCCCTGATTATAAGCATCTTGATTTGATAATGCCCAAAGGGTATCAGCAGGACTACCCATTGAAAGTCCGCTTGTACCCATTGTTTTACCAAAAGTTCGGCAATATTCATTGGTACGAGTATCATTAAAAAAACACGTTGAATTTGATTGACCCGAAATTACGTAAACATCTCCCGCCACAATATTTTCACGACTGGTAATAAACAATGAATCTGAGCCTTTTTTCGCATAAATTTTGACATCATATTCTGCTTTTTCAGCCTTAATTTTTACCGATGAAAACGAAAATTTTCCAACAGAATTGGTGTAAGTTATCGGAGTTTTTTGATACCCAATTTGTACTTTATTTCTGAAAATTTGTACCGAAAAATAGTCCCAACCAGTTTCTTCAATTTTTCCTGAGATGGGAACATTAGCTTCATTCAAGTCATTTCTTGGGTAAAATTGATAGTTTTGAGGAAGTTTATCGAAGGTTGTCGCAAAATATTTCTGAGCTTTCACAGCAGAGCAGACTAATACCAAAAGGAGAAGTATATTAAGTTTTTTCATGGGCTAATTAGGTAAACAAATGTTTATGAGTTTAAAGTTTATGAGTTCCCCCAAAGGAGACTACCTCATCATCTCTAAACTCATAAACTCAAAGACTCTTTCTACTTAATTCAAAGCTTTCTTGACTTCATTCAATTTCAACAAGGCTTCAATCGGTGACATTGTATTGATGTCAATATTCTTCAATAGTTCCTCAATCTTTTCAAATTTTGGATTCTTTTCTGCTTCAAATAATGCCATTTGGAAATTCTGTTTTGGCATTTCTCTAATGGTTTGGCGGTGTTGTTCTTTAGAGCGATTTTTCTCTAATTCTATCAAAATTTCACTGGCTCGATACACCACATTTTGCGGAATACCAGCTAATTGTGCCACGTGAATCCCGAAACTGTGTTCAGAGCCACCTTCTTGTAACTTACGCATAAAAATCACTTTTCCATTAATTTCTTTTACTGAAACATTGAAGTTTTTGATTCTTGGAAAATCATTGGCTAATTCGTTCAGTTCGTGATAATGCGTAGCAAAAAGCGTCTTTGGACGATGATTTGAATGATTATGTAAAAATTCAGCAATTGCCCAAGCAATCGATACGCCATCGTAGGTACTCGTTCCACGACCAATTTCATCCATTAAGACCAAACTTTTATCCGAAAGGTTGTTTAGGATACTGGCAGTTTCAGTCATTTCTACCATAAAAGTAGATTCCCCTTTTGAAAGGTTATCACTCGCTCCTACACGGGTAAAAACTTTATCCACAATCCCAATTTGTGCCTCTGTGGCAGGAACAAAACAGCCAATTTGTGCCATTAAAACCACCAAAGCCGTTTGACGCAAAAGTGCAGATTTACCAGCCATATTGGGGCCAGTGATGATGATAATTTGCTGGGTAGCATCATCTAAATACAAATCATTCGGCACGTATTTTTCACCCAAAGGTAATTGTTGTTCAATAACGGGATGTCGTCCATTTTTCACATTAAGCACCTTATCATCAGATACTTGTGGCTTTGAGTAATTATTCTTTTCGGCAATTTTAGCAAAATTAGTCAGCACGTCAAGTACCGCAATTATCTTAGCATTTTGCTGAATTTGGTGTACGTAATCGTTCGCAACATTCACCAATTCATTAAAAATTCTTTGCTCAATGACATTGATTTTGTCTTCAGCACCCAAAATAGTTTCTTCATATTCTTTCAGTTCGGGCGTGATGTAACGTTCCGCATTCACAAGTGTCTGTTTCCGAATCCAATCAGTCGGCACTTTGTCTTTGTGGGAATTGGTCACTTCTAAATAATAACCAAAAACTCGATTGAAAGAGATTTTCAAAGACGTAATGCCCGTTCTTTCAATTTCACGATTTTGAATTTGCATCAAAAAATCTTTCCCTGTGTACGCAATGCCCAAAAGATGGTCTAAATCTTCATCCACTCCCTGACGAATCATACCGCCTTGATTACTCAATAGTGGCAAATCATCCCGTAATTCTCGCTGAATTTTATCCAATAGAAACTGACACGGATTCAGTTGGTCAGCGTATTTTCTTAGAATTTCAGATTTGGTCTGTTTGATGTTCGATGTTTGAGATTCGATGTTTGATGCTTCCTTTTTGTAATCACTATTCGAATCTCGAACATCAGACATCGAATTTTCTGGATTAAGAACTTCATTCAAAAAATCATCGCTACTAATTTCAGGAGATTCTTCATTGCTCACCGCTAACTGCTTATCGACTTCTGAACGTAAACCGCCAACCGTTTCAAGAGGTTTTCCATTGAGTAATTGCCAACGAATAGGCTCGATGTGCAAAAGAGCTTTTTTCAAAGCCAATAATTCTCTCGGATTGATTCTACGAACGGCAACTTTTGAGATAAGACGCTCTAAATCACCAATTTGTTTAAGGCTCGATTCCAACGATTCACGCAATTCATCATTTTCTTTAAAATACGAAACCGTATTCAAACGCTCTTGAATCAGCGATTTTTCTTTGAGAGGCAACACCAACCATTTACGTAAAAGTCTCGCTCCCATCGGTGTCATGGTTTGGTCAAGAATCTGAATTAGAGGAATCCCTCCCTCCTGCTGTGCCGCAACCAATTCTAAATTCCGAATCGTGAATTTATCTAACCAAACGTATTTCTCTTCCTCCAAACGATTAATCCGAGAAATATGCCCCACTTCACGGTGTTCTGTTTCCGCCAAATAGTGCATAATAACGCCCGCCGCAATAATCCCTTCGGTCAGTGACTCAACCCCAAAACCTTTTAACGAATTGGTTTTAAAATGATTAGTCAGCAAAGGATACGCAAAATCATGTTTAAAAGCCCAATCATCTATGCCAAAAGTATTGAACTTATCGCCAAAAATATTGGTAAAATCTTGACGATTTTTTTTGCAATAAAGCACCTCTGAAGGTGAAAAACTCTGCAATAATTTCTCGATATAAGACACATTTCCTTGCGAGCAAAGAAATTCTCCTGTAGAAATATCCAAAAAAGCAATGCCGACAATTTCTTTTGAAAACGAAGAAAAACTGACCGAAGCCAAGTAATTATTTCGTTTCATGTCCAAAACATTATCGTTGTACGAAACCCCCGGAGTCACCAATTCGGTAACGCCTCTTTTCACGATTCCTTTTGCGGTTGCGGGGTCTTCCAACTGGTCGCAAATAGCCACACGCTCGCCTGCACGTACCAAACGGGGTAAATAATTATCTAAAGAATGATGTGGAAAACCTG
>JAAFIU010000441.1 GCA_013298805.1 Cytophagales bacterium
GAGGTGGGGTAAAATGTTGTTGCCTAAAACTAACAAAAAATGTTAATAAGAATCAAATTTTACAAAATGAATAAGAGCCAACCAAATATTATTCGGTTAGCTCCTATTTACCAAGTTACCCTAAATGAATTGAGTATTGAAGAACTACTCAAACAACAGAAAACTATTAAATTCGCAACGGGTTTAGTTATTGGAGGATTGACTACATTATTAATTATAGGGATTTCTCTCGCTTTGCAGAAAACAAATTTTGTCTCTTCTATTGTAATCCCTTTTTCATTATTACCAATCGTATTTTTAAACTTATCAACATTAAAGAAGATTAAAAAAGAGCTTAATTCGAGAGAGAATATGCAATAAAATTCTCTTTCAGTAGATTTCAAAAACAACAAAAACCATTATTTTCACTAAAACCCACCACTATGACACGAATTCTTTTTGCATCTTTGATGATGCTCGCTTTAACAAGCTTGAACTTCCCCAAAAACACTCACAAGGCTCTGCTAATATATGCGGAATTAGAAATTACGAGTGCAAATGGACTTGACGGAAGATCGTCGGCAAAATTTACACAGTTAGCATCCAGCTACCGTTGCAGAGTATGGGTAAACTTCAAAAATAAACGTAGGGATGGTAAGGAAATTATGGATATAATGATGCTTAATATTAAAAAAGGAGATAAAATCACCTTAGAAATTGAGGGCGAAAATGAACAAGAATGCTTTAATGCCCTCAAAGCACTTATTGACAATAAATTTGGCTTTAAAGAATAGGAATATTGCTTCGCCGATGGGTTGAGATTTATCATCTCGACCCATTTTTATCATACAATTCACCTCAATAATACGCCTACTTTGTTAAGCAAACAATTATCAAAAAACACTGATTTTCATATACTTAGGACATATTTTTAATCATATAAATGTACCTTTCTAAGTCATTCTTTATTTAGGCTTTTTGTTGAAATTTTGTACCAATACAAAACAAAAGCAATACTAAATAATTAAGACGATGAAAAAGATTTTAGTCCCAAGCGACCTTAGCGAAATAGCCAATAACGCCCTTGATGTGGCAGTTGCTATTGCCAAAAAGAACAATAGTAAAATTGAACTTCTCAATGTAAAAGTATATCCAACTGGCGATGTGGGAGCTTATTATTCGCTTTACGGTGCAACAGGGGTTTCGATAGACAATGCTTGGGATAATATATTGGCAGAGGCAAAAATAGAAATGCAGGATTTGATTGCCAAATACCCTAATGTTGATATAAAACCTGTCATAGACGAAACTTCTGAACACTTTGTCAATGCAGTGTTAGACCATAAATCCGACCTGATTGTTATGGGTTCTACGGGTGCTGAAGGTTTAAAAGAATTTTTCAAAGGCTCAAATAGTGAAGAAATTGTCAGATTGGCAGTATGTCCTGTATTAGTAGTAAAAGGTGCTTTGGGTGCATTGAAACCCACAAAAGTAGTTTTTGCCGTTGACCTCACACACGAAGAGTTCATCAAAAAAGCCATCAAAAATTTACCTTTAGAAGATGCCGAATGCCATTTCTTACATATTGACGATGGTCTTAGAAAATTAGATTATCACGAAGCTCAAGCTAAAATGCAGACCTTTGCAGAAAAAAATAATTTAAAAAACTGCAAATTTGAAATCTACAATTCAACCACTATTGAAAACGGTATTTTAGAATACGTTGAAGAAGTAGCGGCAGACTTAATTGTGATGTACACGCATGGTAGAACTGGCATTAACCATTTTTTCAAAGGTAGTATTGCCGAAGATATTGTGAATCACTCAAAAGTTTCGGTTTTCACCTTCGTAGAAGATTAAATCTCGAAGTATTATTTCACAGAACAGCATGGGTTTTATTGAAGGGATTTTGTAAATTTTAAAATACCACTTATTTACCGCCGAACTTCCCGAAAGTTGTTGTACGCTATAAAGTTGAGTCCACTATAATGTTGTAAAGTTGAGTACATTCAATAGTAATACACCAGAATATAATAGTTTTTAATCCCTGTCAAAAATAATAATCTACGTTCACTCCTTCATCAATAGCGAGGGAATTAATTCCCTCGCTATTGATGAAGGAGTGAATTTGAAAACCAAAAACTACTTTCACTAAGGTGTACCAATAATTAAATGTATTCAGCTTTATTTCATGTAAATGTACTTAACTTTATTTCGTACAACAAAGTTTTAAAACTTTCGGGAAGTTTGTCCAAGTCAAATATGGTACGTTATTTCTTACAATTCCCCTAAACTCATGCTGTTGTGTGATTATAATAACGGTAAATTTAGCCCTTCTCTAAAGTCTCCGATGAAGCCCATAAATCATCTTTTTTCTCTCCTTTCTGCAAAAATTTCAAAATAATTCTCCACACTTCACTTTATTGACTAATTTTGTAGCC
>JAAFIU010000254.1 GCA_013298805.1 Cytophagales bacterium
AGACTTGCGTATGGCTTAATATTTGGGTATCGGTCAGTTGAGTCATGGAAATTGATTATTTTAGCGATTAACGATATTTAAGCAAACTGCGATTATTGTATTTTGTCAATTTTGATATTCACTTTTTGCTTACTAAGTATCCGTTAAAATTAGTTCATGTTTGAATATGTTGCAATAACTGGATGAATAGCGAGTTCCAACACTAATACCTAAATCCTAACCGCTAACTACTAATTATCCTTTCGTAAAATTAAGTATTCGGAATCAAAAAAAAGGATTCTAAGACGATTTCTGAAATAAAATCTAATAATTGATTCCCAAATTGAACCGATTTATAGATTATAAATACAAATAATGGCCCCCGAAACTATTAATTATTCTCTCTTAACTATTAATTATGAACAATTCTTTACCTTTGCAGTCCAATTTATCAATTAATGTTATCAAAATGGCAAAAGGATTCTCACAAGGACAACAAAGAAGAGTACAGCAAGCGGTACCAAGCAATCCATTAGCAATAAAAACGAAGAAATTTGCACTGGAAAAAAATAAATTTATTGGCTTAAATATGTTGCAATTAGTTAAAAATCAATGGTATTGGGGTTTTGTGCCTTTGGCTTTGATTTTGATTAATGCAGGATTAAACATTTCAAAAGTATATCCAAACTATTGGATTTACGTTATTACTATCTTGGGAGCTATTTTATACATCGCTTTCTGGGCAATTCAATTTACGGGCGTAACACAGTTAGAACAATACAAGCAACTATTTTTAAAATATCGTTATGAGATTGATAGCCGCCAAATTTTGATGAAAGTTTCAGATACTGAAGGTGGTATTATCAAATGGGATATGATTAAAACGGCTCGTAAAGACAAAGATGCTTACGTTTTAGATATGGGATCTTATCAATTTATTTATCTTCCATTTACTGTTTTCAGTAATGATAGCGACAAGAAAATGATGGATAGAATCTTGAAAGATAAAGGATTTATTGCTGCTGAATAATTTGTTTCAGCCATAAAAAAGCCTCTCAATGTATTTGAGGGTAACTTGGTAAATATGAGCTAACCAAAGGAGATTTGGTTAGCTTTTTTTGTTTTTTATATTTTTCATTCTCAATAGAGGTATTTGATAAATTTTATATAATACTTCCATCTACAGCCAATAGTCTTTTGCCCTCCCAAAGTTTTACTCGCTCATTATTATCAGTATAAAATTCATGGGTAAAATGACGAAGCCCATCTCTGAAAAATGAAGGCTTTAACTTTTGACGACTTTGACAAAAGGCAACTCGCCGTTAAACTTGCTTGTTCTTCTTCAAGTGCCATCGAAACCAATTTCTCGTAAAAATGGGTTACCTCAAGACTTATTTTCTTACGGAGTGCTTTGAGCATAAAAGTAACTAAACGTGGAAAAGGCAATTTACGATTACGAGTAAAACTTGTCGGCTTTTCTTTGTAAATTGAAGGAATTTCTGACAACAGTAAAAAGGCTCGAAGGTTTTCTATAATAACTAAATTGGGCTTTTTTGTCATTAGACAAAGGTCTAAATTTTCCTTAACTTAATAACATTGGCTGAGCGGCTAACAAAAAAGGAGAAGCACAGGCTTCTCCTTTTTTATGCAACGGCGAAAATATTATTTTACAACCTGTTGATATCTCCTCATTTTTCTTACATGAAGAATGATTCTTTTATAGTAATTCCATGAGAAATAGTCGCTGTTGATAAGGCTAATAGACAAAATGCTGATAAACATCCAAGTAATTAAATGAATATTGGCAAAGAAGTGGTTGATAGCGAAAAATGCCCGTTCAATGGTGTGAGTCTCTCTATTGCTCTCCTCAAAAAACGTACTAATTGTATCGGCTATTCCTTGACATAACTGCCCCAAGTCTGGAATACTTGATAGACTTAGTTTGGCTAACAAAGACCATGTGCTTATAAAAAAACTTAAAGCTACTAAAAGTAGAAAAAATATTTCGGAAGGCATTTTATTGAAAATGCTTTTTCCCATAGATAATTCTTTTTTCATATCCTTACCATGATTAAATGAAAACATAATTTTCATTTAAAGGTAAATGAAAATTTACAAATTTCACATTTATTAGTTTGTTTTTTAACTTAAAAATTGAAAATTATTGAAATAATGTAATAAATTGGATTTAAAATTATAAAACAATTAATATAAAATGTTTTTTTTAAAAAAATAGGTTTAACTCATACACCGTTGATTATCGTAAGATTGGCTTATTGACTCAGCACAGGAATTCTATCCATACCAATTATTAATTGGCACAGGTCGAGATAAAAGAAGAAAGAGACGTTTGAGTTTAATGAATGACGGGTAGTAATTTCCAATAAAATTTAACGATTCTACGTCGAGCGTCATTATCTTGATAATCAGTTATTTCTTTATTTGGGAAAGTTTCTCCCATCCCAATGGCAAGAGAACTTTTGTTGAGATATGATGGAGAGGAGATTTTGCTATTGCTTTCTTCCACGTATTTTTTCAAGAATTCAGCAATGGTACTTGCCCTTAATTCTGAAATTTTTTGATTTAATTCAACCTTAGTTGGGGCTTCTTTATTCAATTTTTTTGACAATTCATTGTATAAATTTGAGCCTTCTCTGAAACCCTGTCCATCTGCATAACCATAAGTAACCATGTATAAATCAAGGGTATCGTATGAAATTCCCTTTGCAAAAACTGCGATAGAATCTATTACAGGTGAATAAATAGTTTTGACGGCATCTATTTTTTCGTCGGTAATGGAATATACACCCGGTCCAAAAAATGATTCCGAAGGAAATTCGTAAAAAGATTTTATGTCTAAACTCGCATTTAAAATATCTAATGCCACTCCTTCTGTTTGCATTTGTTTTTGGAGTGAATCTAATAATTTGTTAGCCGATTTTCGTCCCAACTTTTCGACCTTATTATTCATAATATCTGAACGTTCTTCTATTCTCTGGTCTAATTGGTCAAATCTTGCCACTAAAGCTTTATAAATGGTTGAATCAATGTTTGCTTGTTCAAGCATTTTTTTACTTCTTGTCGCTAATTTAGCTTTTGCTACTTTGACGGCTTGATTAGATTCTTTTGAATAATTTAGCATTTTTTTGGCTGGGCCACATGATGCAAGAAGGAAAACCAAAGACGAAATGCGAAGGATAGTATTTATACGTTTCATTGAATAGCAATTTTAAGAAGGATAATTTTGTTATTCTAAATTTAGGATAAACAAATTTTTAAAGTATCCTAATGTCTTGAATAATAATTGTTTATGTTTTTTATGAAAACTTTTTTATCAAAAAAAAGATATTGAAAAAACACAAAATTACCCTATATTCCGAAGAATTACAAGGTAAATTAGCGAATAAGATAGCAATTGTATGAATTTGAGGCAATTGCTTTGTGCCTTGTAGCAGTTATTTTTCGCTGAATAAATAAGTAGAAATACAAAATCATGGTTGTTTTCCATTCTATTGATTTTGGAAATTATCAATTTCGCCAAAGCAAAAATAAAAATAACAAAATCCAAAGGACATCTACAAAGTGCCAGTAGAAGATTATAAGATTGATTTTCAGTTGGTTAGGAGGGTTTACGGAGTAGATAAATGACTCAACATAAGACATTCTTTTGATGGCTTCTATGAAGATTTTGATGAGAAAAAATAGTCCAACCACAATATGCAGAATGTGTAAACCCGATAACATATAAATAAATCCTCTCGAAGTCCTGACTTCTGGGCTGGCATTTTGAGTGAAAATTTCTTGCCAACCCCATAGTTGCATTCCAATAAAAATTAGCCCAAGCGAAAGCGTAATTCCCATTAATATTCTGTAATTCAGGTATTTATCTTGCTTGAAATACATATTGGCAAGGTGTAAGGTCAGGCTACTAATCATGATGACGAGTGTACTCACCCAAAATATTTGCGGAATTTCAATTTTGCCAAAACCTGCATTGGGTCTTTCTAAATTTAGGTACGAAATCATCAATCCCAAAAACATCAATCCACTTCCGAAGATTGCCGTTTGGAGCATAAATTTAAAGGGTTCTCTGCGTTGCATAATTGTAATACGAATCCTGATTCGTGCGTTTGCGGTGATACACGAATCAGCAGATTCGTGCTACATTTTTCCTTGCCAAACAGAATATTCGGCAAAGTTTTCTTTCAAATCTATTTCTTGGTCAAAAATCCCAAATACCGTCGAACCCGACCCTGTCATACTTGCGTAAGCTGCTCCACTTTGGTACAGTTGGTCTTTAATAGTTTGGATAGCAGGATATTTTGGTAAAAGATGATTTTCAAAATCATCTTTTACGGAGTCAACCCATTGATTGACAGGTTTTTGTAATATTTCTCTTAAATCAACTTCCGTCTTTGTAGGCTTCACGCCTGAATAAGCTTCTGCCGTTGAAATATGGATATTAGGATTTACTAAAACGATAAATTTTCCTGATAAATCCAACGAAATTTCGGCAAATTCATCACCTTTTCCAAAGCAATATTGCGGACGGTTTTGGATAAAAAATGCACAGTCGCTACCCAATTGTCGGGCGTAGTTTTCCATTTGTTCCGTTGTAAGATGTAACGCAAAAAGTTCGTTGAGAGTTTTAATCGTAAAGGCACAATCTGCCGAACCTCCGCCCATTCCTGCTCCAATGGGTACAACTTTGTGCAAATGAATCATCACGGGAGCAATGTCAAAGTCCTGTTTTACAAGGTGATAGGCTTTTAAGCACAGATTTGTTTCTGGATTTCCAGGAATTTCAATGCCTGTACTTTTAAAAGATAATTTTTCGGCAGGAAGAATTTCTAAAGCGTCCGACCAACCCACAGGATAAAAACACGATTCAAGATTATGGAAGTCGTCTGAACGTTTTTCGGTAATGTGCAGACCAATGTTTATTTTAGCGTTTGGGAATGTTAACATTTTTGAAAGGGAAAAGGAGGAACGAAGGAAGGGAAAAGGGTAAATGAAGTGAAAGACCAGAATAGTGTTATCTCCCTTTCCTCCTTCCACCCGTTCTCCATTCCTCCTAATGAACAAATCTATCAGGATAATCAGAAATTATGCCATCAACTCCGATAGCTTTCATTTCTTTCATGGCTTCAATGTCGTTGACCGTCCAAGGCACAACTTTTACGCCTTTATCATGACACATTTTTACTTTTCCTACGGTTAATTGTTTGTAATACGGGCTGAATATATCGGGTAAAAATCCTAATTTTTGAAAACTTGGCTCGATGCCTTCTCGTTCCACCAAAGCCGATAAAGTCACCTTTTTGTATTTCTTGTTTTTGAATTGTAAGTTCCAGTATTTCAAAACGTTAAAGTCAAAACTTTGTAGGATTAATCTTTCGGGAGGAAGTTGCTTCATAATTTCCTTATAAACTAAATCAGAAAACTCTTCAACAGTTTTTGGTTGAGAAATACCATATTCTTGCTCTTCAGATTTTATTTCGATATTATACTTCACGGGTTTCAATTTATGCTCTTTTATGTAGGCTTCGCAGGCTTCAATCATATCTTTCAGAAGCGGTTTAAACGTTGCCAATTTTTGCTGTTCTGGAAATAAAATATTCCCTCTTATTCCCGAATCATACTTTTTGATTTCATCGTAAGTCATCGTATAAAGATTCAAATTATTCTCCTCTGCTTTTGTTACAGGTGACCCATCAGGTTTTGAGCAGAAAAGATTATTCATGTAAGGCTCATGCGAGACAACCACTTGATGGTCTTTAGAAATGCAAACGTCTAATTCCAAGGTAGTTACGCCTAAATCTAATGCTTTTTTGAAAGCAGGAATTGTATTTTCGGGCATCAAGCCACGGCAACCCCGATGTCCCTCGAAGTCGAATATTTGAGCATTTACAGTATTAATCATAATTAGTGCTATGATTGGTAAAATGAAGGTTTTCATTGTTTGAAATTAAAAAGGCATAAAGCTACTTTCGCCTTATGCCTGTAAATATAATTGATACAATAATGAAATAATATTCTAATGTTGTTCTTCTGGCAAGGCTTGCATTTCTTTTTCCTCAACTTTTTCTTCCTCAAATAACTTAGCTTCTTGAATATCCTTTAACGTCACTTGGAAGAATTTTTTATGTACATCAAACGATGCTTCTCCACATTCAGCGGGTGATGCACAACGTTTGAATGAACCGTCTTCCTGCATTTCGTAGGCATTTACATTGTCTTTAAAATTCCAATAAAGAATATGAATGGCTTGTTGCTTTACTTGTTGA
>JAAFIU010000175.1 GCA_013298805.1 Cytophagales bacterium
TGAGCGTTCCTAAAACATCTTGAAGAATTAATGCTGGATGCGTAAATTCATGCAATGAGTTAATAATCAAAACTTTATCAAAAGTATTTTTGGGTAAATTGGTAGCCTTTTGTGTTCCGATGATAGGAATAAACTTTCCTGTAATTTTCTTTTTTAACAATTTCTCATAATACTCAACACCGTAATCTATTTCTTCTTGATTACAATTTTGTTCGTCAATATCCTGAATATAAAAAGTTAAATTATCAACCTGCGAAGAAAACCAAATTTCCCAAACGCCACTACTCGCCCCAACGGAAGCAATGGTTTCGTTTTCTTTGAAATTATAGATAGAGAGGGATTTTTGCATTGGGGTTTCACTAATTAATAATTAGGGGTAGCGTTTCAATTCAATCAACAATCCTCTCAAAATTATTAAATCAACATCATTTATTTTGAGTAGTTTGATAGTTGCTTTGCCAATCTTGGTTTCTGAATAAAGTTCTCCCGTAATCGTTTCAAAATGCTCATGCCAATTATCAATCCGTGGATTATAAATGCGAATTACATCGTCATAATTATCTACAAAAGTTACCATATCAGTCCCTTTATGCTGATTGCAATGTGGACAGGCATAAGCTAAGTTTTCAATTTCATTTCCTCCTCCATGTTTTTGAGCAACAATATGGTCTATTTCAAAAGAGATAAACATATCGTCTTGATGAATTTTACAATATTCACAACGAAAATTAGCACGTTTTGCAACTTCCCATCGTAGTTGCTCACTTTTTGACATTTTTTTCATTGTTGCAATATCATCCTTGCTCTTGCCTTGGCAAGACTAATAAATAAGTTCAAGGTCAAAAAACGTTCTAATTCTATTGATTCATCAATATTGATGAGGCTTTGTTTCTTTTTCAAAACAAGTTCTTCAACTCTATCAGACATCTCCTTAGATGCTTTCATATCTACAATTTGTTGTGGATTGAGCATTGCTATTGTTTGAGCAATATCTCCAAATGCTTCTGAAATCTGCATAATTTTGTTCGATTACTTTACTCAAATATACGGTGTTTTTTACTAAATTGTAATATATCTTTTATTGGTTTTGATAGAGGTATGCATTGCTTTCATTTTCTTTGAAATTCTATTTTTTATATAAAATATTAGCTCTAACCCGATAAACACCGTTTATTTTGGATTTATCTGAAAAATTCAGGTAGAATCGAATACTAAATTTATCCGTTTCCCAAAAATCTTCTCTTGACCAATAAGAACTACCAAAATACGTTTTTAAAACCATTTTTTCACTTTCTTGTGGATTACCAAAAGTCTCAACCAATTCTTTTCGTAAAGAATTATATTGTTCATCGAAAGCCCCTAATCGGTCTTCCTTCTCAAAATAGTCTGTATTTTTAGGCAAATACAACAAACTATCTATTTCAACATTTATTCCTCTGACTAAAGAATCTGTTTCCGAAAAGAAATATTCTATAATTGGATTGGGGTGAAATGAAGTATTTGTTCGTTTAAATCTTAGTGGCTGAGCCAAATTGAAATCACTCAAAACAAAAATTTCGTTTTCGTTTTTAAGCAAAATAGAATTCAATTTTATTTCTTCTTTTTGGTATTGAGAAATATGTACTTGTTGGGATTTAAGAGCTAAAGTTTGACCTTTACAATTATAGAAGAATAAACAAAGTGCAAAAAAAGGGAGTTCTACTTTTTTCTGAATTTTCGAGAATAATAAGGCTTTTTTCATTTTTAGATGTATTAAAAAATGGAGAACATAGACGAAAATCTACACCCTCCATTCAAAATGCTAACTCAAATAAAATTAATTCTTAGCTCCCTGCACTGCATTTGGTTTTGATTGCTGTTGCATTGGATTTGGTTGTGATGGACGAGTTTGTTTGAATACTTGGAAACGAGTCGGCTCTTCTGGTTCACGTGGGAAACTATTCGTTTTTGTATCAATATCCGCTGTTTCATAGAATGGGTCTAATGTCCATTTTACTACTTTTTTATCCGTCGGAATTACTTTCTTGATTTCCTTATCGTTCAAACGCCAGATTTCGGCAGGAATTCTGATTACTTCGTCCGTACCATCTTCGTAATTCATTTTGATAATTACTGGACTTGGTAAACCTCCAACGTTTTTCAAATTTACAACATAGAAGTTCTTATTTGATTCAACCAATTTCTTTTCGTCCTCGGCTAAACCTGCCATTGTTTGGTCAAAACGTTTTTTATCGGCTTCCGAAGTAGCAAATTTGTCGTAAGAATTATAAAAATCTCTCATGTCAGGATTTTCTTCTACCACCGTTTTCGGAATATCCTTTTTGTTACGGATATTACTGATGGTCTGACGTTTCGCTTCTGCTTCTGCTTTCGCTTTTTCGTTCTTTTTCTCTGGCGTAAGGTTATCAATACCGAACCATTCTACGTTTTCAATGGATAAATCCACAGGTTCAACACCATAGAACCAACCTTTCCAGAACCAATCTAAATCTACACCAGAAGCATCTTCCATAGTACGGAAAAAGTCTTGCGGAGTTGGGTGTTTAAATGCCCAACGACGAGCGTATTCTTTGAAAGCTGCATCAAATAATTCACGTCCCATCACGGTTTCACGAAGCACCGTTAAAGCTGCCGCAGGTTTTGAATAAGCATTTGGACCAAAAGCCATAATGTTATCTGAACTCGACATAATAGGTACTTGTTGCGTTTTGTCGGTACGCATATAACCAACGATACTTTGTGGCGTTCCACGAGATTCAAAATCTCTATCCCATTCTTTTTCAGCGAGTTCCTCACAGAAAGTATTTAGACCTTCGTCCATCCAAGACCATTGACGTTCATCAGAATTAACAATCATTGGGAAGAAATTATGTCCAACTTCGTGAATTACAACACCAATCAAAAAGTCTTTTGTCCCTTCCGAATACGTTCCATCTGCTTCTGGTCTTGCTCCGTTGAAAGCAATCATCGGATATTCCATACCACCTACTGGGCCATGAATTGACTGAGCCACTGGATATGGATAAGCAATGGTATGTTTTGAATATGAGCGAAGCGTATGTGCTACCAACATGGTTGAATACTGTCCCCACAATGGCATCGCTTCTTTCGGGAAAGCTGACATTGCCCATACTTTTTTACCTTCAACATCTACTTGCATGGCATCCCAAAGGAATTTTCTTGACCCTGCAAAAGCAAAATCACGTACATTTTGAGCCGCAAAAGACCAAGTTTTTTTGCCCGATGGTTTATTTTTTTCTGCCGCCGTTGCTTCTTCTTGCGTAACAATCATTACGGGGCGAGTGGCTGTTTTAGCCGTTTCTAAACGCTTCAATTGTGAAGCAGAAAGCACCTGAGTTGCATTTTGTAATTCGCCAGTACCCAAAATAACAAAGTCATTTGGAGCAGTAATTGATACTTTATAATCCCCGAAAGGAACGGTAAATTCACCTTGTCCCAAAAACTGTTTGTGTTGCCAACCATTCACGTCGTCATAAACGCACATACGTGGAAACCACTGAGCTAATTCGTACAAATAATTGCCATCTTTCGGGAAATATTCATAACCACTTCTTGCTCTTGTAGCAACGGCATCTGTGATATTAAAACTCCAATCAACTGAAAATGAGAAACTTTGTCCAGTCTTCAAAGATGTTGGCAAATCAATCCTCATCATCGTTTCGTTGATGGTAAATTTCAAAGGATTGCCCGCACGATCTTTCACCGATATGATTTTGTAACCATATTCTTTACCTGCCAAAACATTCGTTGAAGCATTTAAACGGGCAAAAGATGTTCCTTTGTCATTCACCGAAGAAGTTGAAGTTAATTGAGCAATTCCGCCTTTTTTAAAGTTATTTTGGTCTAATTGTAACCACAAATAACGAAGTTCATCGGGCGAAAAGTTTTTGTAAGTAATTACTTCCGAAGCCGTCATTGACTGATTTTGGTCGTCCAATTCAGCCTTAATCTCATAATCAGCACGGTTTTGCCAATAATCTTTCCCTGGAGCTCCCGAAGCAGTACGGTAGGAATTTGGCGTTGGTAACATTGTACCAACTTGCTCAAAACGAGTGTTGCCATTATACTGATTTGTTGGCTGTTGGGCAAACGTAGTGACGCTTTTTATGGACGAAAACAAAAAAAGCAGGAGGAGTATTTTCCGAGTCATTTTTTTAAGTTGATGATTTTGAAATGAAGCTGTTTAAACTTTCCGTTTCTGAGGTGAAAGTATTGTATTTTTGAATTGATTTTTTCAAAATTTGAAGCCCCAGTGGAACTGCATAGCATCGCTACGTTGAGTAAATTTTGGAATAAGCTATTCTAAAAGACTTAGTTTAATCCAAAAGGGAAGGTTTAAACAGCTTCTATGCGTTAAAACGATGAAGATAGTTAAAAATCAAAAAAGTTTTATACAGTTTTATAAAATCCTTGGGGAAAACTTGATGAGTGGCTTTCACTTTAGGGACTATGTACAATTTGGCGTACTACACTTCCAATATCCATAGCGAGGGATTTAAATCCCTCGCTATGGATATTGGAAGGCATTTGTTCTCAAAAATATCTTATCCGCCAAATACAAATAATAGATACTTTAGTTCACTTTTTCTGATAAATTAATGAACTCGCTTCTCAATAAGAATTTTCAATTAAATAAGTTGTCCAATTTTAATCAGTAATTGCTTTAAAATCATCGAATTGCAAACTCATCACTCATCACTTATAATTCATCATTTCCTAAGGTATAATTCCAAAATACTCTCCGCCATTTTATCCATAATATTCTTTCGGTTGAATTGACCAATAAACTGCTCTCGGCAAATATTTTTTTGCTCAAAATTCTCTAAAACATGAATAAAGTCTTCAACTCGACAAGGCTCAAACAAAAGTGAATCGTCCAAATGAGCCTCTATAAATTCCTTTCCATAGCCATTTACACCCGCAATAATTGGCTTATGAGTTGCCCCATATTCAAACACTTTGGAAGGCAATACTTTCTCAAAAGCCTGATAATCATTTAGATGCAAAAACAGAAAATCACTTTGCTGATAAAAATCCATCAAATCAGGACGGTTAACAGGCTCGATTAAATTTACATTATCAACCCCCAATATAGATAATCTATCCACTAACTTTTGTTTCGTTCCACCATCTCCAATCACATTGAAAATATATTTACCTTCCAATCTTTTAGCCACTTCGGGAATGATTTTCTCCAAACCTTGCCCTTCCCCAATATTTCCTGCATACGTAATAATTTTAGGGCTATTTTGAGCTTTTTCCTCAAAATAATTTCCTAAAAAAGTATCATCAATGCCATTTGAAAAAAAGGTAATTTTTCCTTTAAAATAGGCAAAAGAACCGCTAAATCCTTCTGAAACCAAATTGAGATGAATAGCAGATTGAACAGTATATTTTTCAATTTGCTGAATAATTGGAAGTAAAAAAGTTCTGATAAGATTATTCTTAATCACATCTTTGACGGAATCTGACAAAATATCTCTCATATCAAGATAAAGAGGTTTTTGTTGTTGATTGGCAATTTTTGCTCCTAAAAAACCCGTAAATAGACGTGCAGAAGTAGCATAAATTAAATCATATTCCTGATTTTTTACCAGTTTATGTACACCTTTCCAATAGGTCCCAAAAGCAAAAATCTGGTCGATAAACCTGCCTTTATGCTTAGGAATATCAATTCTATGAATAATTACATTTGCTTGTTTTTCGTAAGGAAGAGCCTCATTTCGCTTACTTTGATAACGATTGGGCATCGTTGTGATGATTTCTATGGTAGAATTAGTGTTTAATTTTGCTCGTAAAGCCTCAATTAAAGCATTGCTTCTGAAAGCCCCTGCACCAAAATCTGGCTCAAAGTAGAATGTTAGAATTAGTAATTTCAAGGTAATTGAAGAATTTTAATGTCGTAGTTAGATAGTTTTCAAAAAACAAAGTTATCATTTTTGACGAATTTTTACGATTAAATTCTTCAATAAAATAAAAATCACTTTCAATAATTTTCACATCGGGATTTACAACGATTTCTCCACAATTAGTTTTGATACTATTTCCAACAATTTCAAGGCTAATATCTGGATGAAAATGTAAATAGGCTTTTTGGGGAAATTTGGTCTTTCCTATGATTTTATCTTCAATAATAAGCTGATTTTCATTCATCTTAAAACTGCGTTCGTGCTTTATTCCAAATCGTTGAAAACCATTATGTGAAGCCGTAATTTGGCTATTATTTTCTGATAAAATCTCACATTTTGCCCGTAGAGCAACCCTAAAACTTCCCCACATTTCCGACTGTTCAGCATCTCCGATTTGTACCGTATTATGAGCCGCCGTTGAGCGTTCAGCTTGTCTTTGAGCATTATTTTCATACGTCGATGTGCCTGTGTCCACGATAAATGGCTTTTCATTTACATAAAGCACAAAATTGAAAATATCACAATGCGAATGAGCAGGCAAATAATCGGGCGAAACCGTTCCAAGATTGACCAATAACTCAAGGTTTCCTCTTTCAATTTTACGATACAAACTTTCCGTCAAAACACAATTATATATGCTGATATTCAAGCGATTAGCATATTCCAATAATTGACAAGTTGTCGGAGCAATATTAGTCGCAGCATCACCCATCAAAGGAATATCTCCATTTTGAAAAGTGATTTTCTGTAAAAAACTTAACATTTTCTGAGCATAAAAAGCTATCTCATTTTCAATTTTTGAGCTTTTATATTTATTACCGAATAACCTACTACCAATTCCCTTTTTGATGGAGAATAGAGTTAAGTGAAGACTCCCCTCTCCATCGGAGAGGGGTTGGGGGTGAGGTTTTTGTGACTGAATTTTAACTTGTATCAAATTAGCTATTATCGCTTGATTATTTTGCAATAAATTCAAACAATCCAACAACCTAAACAAGATAATTTGGTGGTACATCACCGACCTTTCAAAATGGCAACCATCCGCCAAAATTTGTTCGGGTAATTCTACTTTCAGAATCTTCTTCGCTAAGTTTAAGAATGTTTTATTGTTGAAATAAACACTTCCAAACAACAAAGAAAAGGCATTTTCCAACAAATGATTCCCCATCAAATGAAACTCCAAATTATCTGACAAACGGACATATTGAGCCATCAAAAAAGCGTCAATTTCAGCATCTTGAATTTGATGATTTGACAAAAATTTAATCCAATTGATACCTCTTAAAGAAGTAGGATAAGGTTCCAGACCCGTTTTGAGTGTTGGATAGGCGTGTATATAAGCACGTATCAAAGCAAGCCCTTGCGATTGAGAAAGTTCCTCCTGATTCAAAAAATCAAAATAATTGAGGTTATACGCCCACAATTTTCCGAAGGTTTGTTCATAATTCCAATTAATTTGATTAATTGAGAAAATCTGTTCTTGATTCAAAAAACAAAAACGATTTTCGTTAGCAAAATAGCTTTTATTGCTTGAAATAGAAGGTTTTAGGGTAATTGGAACGCTTTCGGCAGGAATAAATTGAGCATATTGAAAACCAATCATCTTCCGAAATATTAACCTAATTTTATAGAAAATTTGGTAATAAATCTGGATTGGGCGAAGGTGGATTATGGTATAGAAATACAGAAAAAAAGCTTTCATCAGGTAGAGTTTGTATTAAAACTAAATACAGCGTTTATTAAATGATGAGATTTTACGATATCGTATTAAAGCTAAAGCTTAATTTATATCTTTGAAAATTACTTGAGAAATATGACTTTCGTATTTAGTCAAGGTTTGCTCAGTGGCATTTATAATATCACTAAGTTGAGTTGTTAAATTTTTAGCATCCTCAAAAAAACCATCGACAAAATTTTGTCCAATATGCCACATATAAAAAACTCCTATTTCTCTCCACGTATTATCTAAATCTTCAACAAACTGAGTTTCAAAATGAGAATCACAAAATTCTGTAAGAAAATCAATTCTCATTTGATATGATTTACCTTTTAGGTATTCCATTTCTTCTTTTATTATTTCTATTTTCATCATTTATAACTTTCTACCAGTTAGACTTACAGGCTAAAGCCTGCAAGTTAAATTTACAAACTAAAGTCTTAACGGTAAGACGATAGTCAGACCGCTAATCAAAGAATAATATTTGATGGAGTATCAGACAAATTAAAGATTTTTGAACACGACTTTACGCAATACTTCACAATACTATTCCCACCCGTGTAAATCAGTAAAATCCGTTAAATCTGTGGTCTAATAACCCTACTACGGATGCGGAAAGAAAATGTAACTAACCCAAATGGCAGTAATAATACTCACCAAATCAGCCGTAAGTCCAGCCCAAAGGGTATAACGAGTTTGCTTAATACCCACCGAACCAAAATATAAAGCCAATACATAAAAAATAGTATCGGAAGAACCCTGAAAAACGCAAGAAAGTCTGCCTGCGAATGAGTCTGGTCCCGAAGTTTGCATGGTACTAATCATCATCGCTCGTGAGCCTCCCCCACTCAATGGGTGCATTAAAGCTGTTGGCAAAGCATCGGTAAAAGCGGTATCAATTCCTAAAAGAGCAACGCCATCTTTTATCACGCCCACAATTAAATCCAGCGTTCCTGCATTACGTAAACAACTGATTGCAACCAACATAGCCACTAAATACGGAATGATTTTCACCGATGTTTCAAAACCTCCTTTTGCTCCTTCAATAAAAGCATCAAAAATATCTACCTTTTTCCAAACTGCTCCTAAAATAAACGCCAAGACAAATCCGTAGAGAATCAAATTACTCACAATTTTAGAGGTTGACTGAACTTCTTCTTGCGGTAAACTTGAAAAATACCATAATACAAAACCCACAAAAGCGGTAATCCCACCCAACCAAGACATCACAACTTTATCGAAAAGGTTAATTTTTTGCTTGATTGCTACGAATATTAATCCCGTCAAAGTAGCAAAATAAGTCGCAATTAAACAGGGGATAAAAATATCAGAAGGGTCTTCGGCTTTATAAATAGAACGTTGAGCCATAATACTCAGTGGAATCAAAACGGGGCCTGCCGAGTGCAACACCAAAAACATAATTTGAGCATTGGAGGCAACTTCTTTATTGGGATTCAATTCTTGTAAACTCTGCATCGCTTTTAGTCCAAATGGCGTAGCGGCGTTATCTAAACCCAACATATTAGCGGAGAAATTCATAATCATTTGTCCACTCGCAGGGTGATTGGCTGGCACTTCTGGAAAAAGTTTATTGAAAAAAGGTCCTACAATTCTGGCTAAAAAACCAATTGCACCTGCCTTTTCTCCAATGGATAATAAACCCATAAAAAACGTCATTACGCCCGCCAAAGGCAGAGCAATTTTCATCACGGCAATCTCAGCGGAATCAAACATTCCATCCACAATTACTTTAAAAAGCTCATTTTTTTGTTCTTGAGGAATATCAGGATT
>JAAFIU010000253.1 GCA_013298805.1 Cytophagales bacterium
CATAAGAAGACATTTAAAGGCTTGAAAAAGCGTTTTGTACGTGTACAAATATAAAACGAAAAAGCGGTAAAATGTGGATTCCATTTTGACCGCTTGACAAATATTTTTCGTACAAATTTAATTTAAAATGTTATTACTATTTCTTGACAACGTTTGTTCCTGTTTTCTTTTTGTGATAAGTCTTTTTCTTATGAATTACCCCAGAGCTTACTCGTTTTTGCGGTTGATACGTTGGGGCATCGCCCATGCCTGCGGGCAATGAAAGTTTAGGGATTTCTCTTTCTATCAATTCCTCAATGGCTGCAAATTTACGTTGGTCTTTATCATTGATAAATGTGATGGCTGTGCCTGTGGTTTCGGCTCTGGCGGTTCTACCAATGCGGTGAATATAGTCTTCGGGGTCGTGAGGCGTATTGAAATTTACAACTAAACTGATTCCTTCAACGTCAATTCCACGAGAAAGAATATCCGTTCCAATCAAAATTTGAAGCGTTTTACTCTTGAAATCCCGCATGATTTCTTCCCGTTCCTTCTGCTCTAAATCGGAGTGGAACGCCTTCGTTTTCAGTCCAATTTTATGTAATTCGTTATCCAATTTCTTAACACTTTCTTTGGTTGAAGCAAAAATAATGACACTTCCCCAGTTTCCTTCTTTCAGAATATTGGTCAATAAAGCAATCTTTTGGGTATCATAAACCAAATAGGCTTGTTGTAAAATTCCCTCAGAAGGCTTTGAAATTGAAATATTCAATTGTTCGGGTTCAACCAAAATACTATGGGCTAATTTTCTGATTTTTGGAGGCATCGTTGCTGAAAATAGCAATGTTTGCCGTTTAGCAGGAATATATTTAATGATTTTGAGAATATCATCGTAAAAACCCATGTCCAACATACGGTCGGCTTCATCCAAAATTAAATGTTGTAAATGTGAGAAATCAATCGCTCCCATTTGCAAAATTGCAATTAATCGCCCTGGGGTAGCAATGATAATTTCTGCCCCTTCTTCCAACGCTTTTCTCTGCTGATTCCAAGCGGCTCCGTCACCACCACCATAAATTGAAATAGAACTAACGCCCGTAAAATATCCTAAACCTTCTACCTGATTGTCAATTTGCGTTGCTAATTCACGAGTAGGGGAGATAATGAGGGTATTCAAACGTCTTTTTTCTTCGGGCGTGTTGATAATTTTATTGAGAATAGGCAATAAAAAAGCGGCTGTTTTGCCCGTACCCGTTTGAGCGCAGGCAATTAAGTCTTTGCCCGTTTGTATGAGCGGAATGGCTTGTGCTTGTATAGGAGTAGGCTTGCTATAACCCATTGAGTATAAGCCATCTAAAAGTTTTTCGTCAAAATTAAAATCTTGAAAGGTCAATTCTTGGGTGTTTAAAAAGTTTGAGTAAGGAAAAGTATTACAAACAAATTTAGCGATTTAAAGGCACTTTTCAAAGTTGGAAGAAGGGAAAAGAAAAGGGAGAAAGGAAGAAGGAAATTAGGGCTTTTGTATTCCCACATCCTTTTCTCCTTTCTCCTTTTTATCTTCATCTTTTTCCTTAAAATTTAGGGCATTTCAACTCTCCCTTGCGTGAGCGTGGAGCTTTGCGTGGTTCAATCAAATCTGCGAAAGTATATGACAGTGATAATTCATGAGCTCCACCCGTTGAACCTAATCTTGAAATGGTGGCATCGTAACTATATCCAATCGAAAAATTATCTTGACGATAACCCAATAAAAAAACTGCTGCATCATGGCTGACAATACTAACGTCATTTTTGGTGTAAGTCTTTAATGGAATACCTCTGTACCAAACACCCAAAACAAGGGGCGAATAAGTTAGGTAAGCACCAACGTCCAATTGGTCAGATTCACCTTGGCGTTTGTAATGAATTACTGGAGTAATACTTTTTTCACGTTCAATGTTATCTCCTAAATTATTCCCAATCATGTAATCGGCTAAAGGAATTCGATAACCTGCTTGAATCCCAATTTTCATGGGTAATCTAATATCTTTGTTATTGAACGATTGAGTTGGCTGATTGAGGTGATGTACGGATGCTCCAATCCAAAATTGCTCAGAATATACCAATGCTCCTGTCGAAAAGTCCCAGTATTTTAACTGTGGAGCGGTATTATTGCCACTCTGTAAAATTTGGTCATTAGAAATTTGGGGAAAATTTGAATAGCCAGAATTTATATAACTTGCAATTTGGTCGCCAAAAGTATAATCGGCAAAGTTGATTCCACGAGTTACATACGAGCCTTGAACACCTAATTTTGCCGTTAGATTATCACTAATTTTTAAATGATACGAATAAACCGCCCCAATATCAGTAGTGGTTAAATTGGTAAATTGTCGGTCGGTTGTTAAGAGAATACCCACGCCACTTTTGACTTTATCAAAATACATATCGGCTGAAATAGAAGACGTTACAAAATTAGCACTCAAAGAAGGCCATTGATTTCGGTGGTTGAAATTTACCCGTGGAGCCATTGCCGAACCCGCAAAAGCTGGATTCAGATACAAAGGAGCAGCATAAAATTGAGAATATTGTGGGTCTTGGGCCTGAACAAAATGCCAAGAAATCACGCTAATTATTAGTAAAAATCCTCTTTTCAACATGGTATTGGGAGTGCTTTTTGTATCAATTATATGTTAAAATTAACATTGACACCTTAAAATCGGTTTAATTTTTGACGTAAACTACTGAGAACCTTAATTCGGTTTTATTTAAAATATGACAATTTACCAGTCTTTGAAAATTTTTACGGTTTAATTTCGTTAATTTCAAAGATTTGTGTGTTTGCGGATAGTATATAAAATGTACAGCATACAAATTTAATGCCACTACAAATATGTATTTAGTTATTAGTAAATTTATACAGTATAACCGTATGAATTTTAAGCCAGTTCATCTTTTTGATACACTTACAACCTTTTAAAGAAACAGTTTGTCTTCATTATAAAATGCTTATAGGTTTAAATGAATTAAGTTCTTTGGAAGTATAAATCTGTTCATATCCTCATAAAACTTAATAGCTAAAGACTAATAATCAAAACCTTTTTTAGTAAACGAAAAAATGATAAGATTTAGTAGCATACAACGATATTTTTTGATTTTCTCCATGATATTTCTGTCGTGGAGTATGTCAAATAATGTTTATGCTCAAACGTTTTTCAAAGTTCGGAAAACGTGTATTTCTGAATGCTCAGACACAACCGCCGCTACCATTTTTCGTGATACTTTATTAACGCCAGCAACCGCTTGGAAATGGAATTTTGGCGACCCTACCAGTGGCATAAAAAATACATCAAACCTCAAAAATCCTGCTCACTTATATACCGTAGCGGGTGTCAAAACCGTTACGCTAACCCGTACAGAAGGGGGGATTCCAAAAGTATATACTCAAACCATCACGATTAATAATCCTCCACGCTCGTTTTATTTAGGCAATTCTCCTTCTCAACAAGACACTACTATTTGTAAAGGTGATTTCCTAACGCTTGACCCTTATAAAAGTGGTGGAGCTGACCCAAAATATAAGTACATCTGGTTTCCAAAGGGTGACTCTACGCAAACGCTTCGGGCAGATACTACCAGTTGTTATTCGGTGCAAGTTACAGATTCTACCACAGGTTGTTCCGCTCAGAATAAGATTAATGTAAAACTGTGCGTGCCAGCACCGCCCAAACCACCCGAAAACTATTGGTATTTTGGGAATAATGCAGGCATAAAATTCTCCTCGGGTAGTCCTACCGCTGATGATAAAGGTAAAATTAATACAACTGAAGGGGTTTCTTCAATCACCGACCCCAACGGAAATTTACTTTTTTATACCGATGGTCTGAAAGTATATGATAAAAATGGGACAGAAATGGCTTCGTTGAAACCCAGTGTTTTGGCGGGTAGTGCCGTCTCCACACAATCGGCTGTTATTGTACCACAGCCCAGTTGTCAGGGTTGTCAATCTATTTATTATATTTTTACAACAACAGACATTAATGGCACTAAGCAATTGAGTTACAGTGTGGTCGATATTCGTCAGAATAAAGGAAAAGGGAAAGTTATAGAAAAGAATGTGGTTTTGGATGATGTTCCTTCTACTGAACAATTGATTTCCCATTTCGTAAAGAAAGACTCAACTTATTGGGTTATTTCGCACGATTACGGAACGGATACCATTCGTTTGCGAAGAGTTACGAAAAATGGTGTTTCCATTTCAAAAATCGTTCAAATAGGTTCAAGTATTGATAGCACTTTTAAAGGTGAAGGATACATGAAAGTATCGCAAGACGGTAAGAAGTTTGCCATTGCCATTCCTGGTGGAGCAAGAAATTTAATAGAAGTGTATGATTTTGCCGATTCTACGGGAGAACTGAAGAATAAAAAAGTGATTGATTTGGGTCCCGCTCCACCAACTGTTTATGGCGTGGAGTTTTCACCCGATAGCAAAACGCTTTTTGCTACCATGAAAGCCGATACTCTCAAAGATAAAGCGTCTTTCTCATCACTTTTAAGATATGATTTGACATCTGGCGATTCGCTGACAATTGCCAAGTCAAAAATGCTGATTGATTCGTCTAAAAAAGAATATTATGGTTCGGTTCAATTAGGCCCTGATGGTAAAATTTACCTTGCCATTCAAGGAAGTACCACTTTGGGAGTTATTAAATTGCCCAATGATACTATTTCAACCAAAAGTTTAAGCAAAGATTATTACGACCGAAAAGGCTTAAACCTCAACGGTAAAAAAAGTCAGTTGGGTTTACCCACAACTTATAATGTCATCAGCGACAAGCAAGAAGGCATAGGCATTTCTGCAAGCGATACTTGTTTTGGCTCGCCTACGAATTTTCAAACGAATCATTTGTGTGGTGATAAACTCAAAAATACCAAAACAGATTGGCGTTTCTATAAAGGAGAAGTTCCTGCCAATGGCAAACCCGTTGGCTCGCCGATTGCGTCTATCCAAGGCGGAGAGGGAGATAAGGGCTTGAAAACTACCTATACTTTTGATGCCCCAGGGAAATATTATGTGGTTGTAAATATGGGAAATCGTTGTAAACCTGATACGATGCTACCTCCACAAGCCTTTGAAGTATTGCCACAACCCAAACCAGATTTAGGTCCTGACTTAATGCTGTGTGCAAGAAGCACCACGCTTGATTCAAAAGTAACCTTAGACAGTAGTCATTATTTTTGGTTTCAGAATAGAAAATTTCTGCCAAAAGATAGTTTACGTACATTAACCGTCAAACAATCAGGCAATTATGCTGTATTAGTAGAAAGTAGAGGTTGTATTGGCATTGATTCGGTAAAAGTAACACTTGCCCAAGCAAAAGCCCTTGATTTAGGGGCAGATACGCTAATTTGTGTAGGTTCGCCAATTATCTTAGATGCCTCAAATGCGGCAGGAACAGGCTCTACATTTTTGTGGAGTACAGGAGTAACAACCGCTAAAATTACGGTTGCAACGGCAGGAAATTATTCCGTAACCGTTACCACGCCGATTGGGACAACTTCTTGTAAAATAACCGATAATGTTACGGTACGAATACGCCCCAAAATGTCATTTACCATCAATAGAACCGCCCCAACGGGTTGTACCGCCAATGATGGGGCTATCAAAATTGTAGGGCTGTCACCTGTGGGAACGTATAGTTTTGTTTGGTATAAAGATGGGTCATTAATTGCCAATTCAATACTTGATGGAATCTCGGCGTTGAGAGCTGGTAGTTATAAAGTAATTATCAGGAGTAGCCTTACTTGTGATACTACGGTTTCAATCATTCTGAATGCTACGGGTACGCCCAATGCCTTGATTACCCTGACTCCCACACCCGTGACGTGTATAAGTGATGGGTCAATTAATATTTTGGTAGCTTCAAATAGTCCGTTTAAGCCTGTGGACTTTATTTTGCGTCAACAAAGTGATAATGCTATTATTAAGCAGGGAGCGATGTCTTCCATTTTTGTTTCTACGGGTAAATACCTTATCAAAGGATTAATTACGGGAACGTATTATGTAGAATTTGTGGATAATAGTGGCTGTAAATTTATCAGTAATAATATTATTCTTACTAAAATTCCAAGAACTGATGTCTCACTTTTGCCTGCTCCAGCGGGTAAATGCGAAGGTGAAAAGATTACGCTGAGTCCACTAAATTATACCGATGGAAGCATCAAGTGGAGTACAGGAGCAAGCACTTTGAATATTGATGTTACGCAAACGGGTTTATACATTGTAACGATAACCTCGACGGATGGTAAAT
>JAAFIU010000206.1 GCA_013298805.1 Cytophagales bacterium
GGTTTTAGCATCCTTGATTTTAAACTCTAAAAATCAAAAGATGAATATTCTCGCTCCGACAGAAGACCTCGAAATGGAAGCCTCTTGGGAGAAAGACCGCATTGCTTTTACCAGTGGATTAAAGCAATCTGCAACAACCAATAAAGCCAATTTGAACGGAACATTACGATTTATTCAAGATGGATTAGAACTACAATTTAAACGTTCAAAATTTAAACTACTTGACCAAAATTGGACGATAAATCCTGACAATCTATTGACCATTATTGGTAATGAATTAAATTCTAAAGGTTTGATTATTAATAATTTAGAGCAATTTGTTTCATTAGATGGAATGGTGTCGCAGGATTCATTGAAACCTTTAAAATTTAGGGCAAAAAACTTCAAATTAGAGACACTTGCACCGCTTATTTCTTTGAATTTAAAAGGTTTAGTGAACGGAGAAGTTGAACTGAAAAATATCTATAAAAATATCAATGCTGAAAGTAATTTAAAAATTGAAGACTTATTAATTGATGATTTTTTAATTGGGGATATTACAGGAAATGGCGTGTTTGATAATGAAAGACAATTGCTAAATCTGGATTATTCTTTGGAACGTTTGAATAATAGAATTCTGACCGTTCAAGGAATTTATGACCCCAAAAATGCCGATAATTCGTTGGGGTTATTTGCCACCTTAAGCCAGACAAACCTCCAAATTTTAGAGCCATTCACCAAAGGATTATTCTCTAAATTGGGCGGAACTGCCGATGGTACACTCAAAATTTCAGGTAAGCCTTCGCACCCAATAGTTGAAGGAGCAATTGACATCAAAAGAGGCACTTTATTCTTCGATTATTTAAAAGCAGTTTTGAATTTTGAGGATAAAATTACCTTTGAACCTGACGAAATTAGAGCAAAATCTTTACGCCTTACCGACGACGAAGGCAATAAAGGAACGTTGAAAGGAAGTGTGTTTTTTGACGGATATAAAACTTTCAGTGTTCAATTGGCGGCGGATGTAAACCGTTTTAAAATACTCAATACGGTTCGTCGTGATAATGATTTGTATTACGGAACGGCTTATGCCACAGGACGGTTGAATTTGGGAGGAACATTTGATAATTTGAGTATTGATGCCGACGTAAGAAGTGATAGAGGAACTCGCTTGTATATTCCATTTGATAAAGCACAAGATGCTGGTAGTCAGGAAGATATTGAGTTTTTGAGTGCCATTGTCAAGAAAGATTCAGCAGATAAAAAACAGGCTGTTTCGCAAGTGAGTACGAGTGGTATTAAAATGGATTTCAATTTTGAATTAACTCCTGATGCTTACGGAGAAGTGCAATTCGACAAGCAAACGGGCGATATTATGCGTGCCAATGGTTCGGGAAAAATTAACCTAAAAGTCGATACTCGTGGTGGTTTTGACATGACGGGCGACTATAATATTGAGCGTGGAGATTATACTTTTACCTTCCAGAATATTCTTAACAAGAAATTTAATATTAATCGTGGAAGTAAAATTTCATGGTCGGGAAGTCCTTACGAAGCTGTTGTGGATATTAAGGCAACTTATACCCAGAACCTTAGTTATTTGGGGTCAGTTATTGACACACTTGGGCGTAGTTCACTTAAAAGCCAAGCTGAATATACTCGCCGTTATCCCGTTGATGTAACCATTAACTTGAAAGATAGATTGTTACAACCAACCATTAGTTTCAACATGAAAATGCGAGATTATCCGCAAAATGCAGATTTTAATTCAGCCGTTACTGCTTTTGAAAACAGAATCAAAACGGACGAGCAAGAGCTTAATCGTCAGGTAAGTAATGTATTGTTGTTGAACTCAATGTTGCCACAAAATGCAGGTGCGTTTGCTTCGATAAACTTGGTAAGTAGCCTTTCAGAATTGCTTTCTAATCAAATTAGTAACGTTTTTTCACAAATTGACCCGAACTTAAACGTCGATTTTTCGGTGAATGGAACGGCTCTCAATCAAGACTTAATCAATAACCTCCAACTTCGACTTTCATATAATTTTAACGACCGTTTCAGAATTACTCGAAGCGGTGGTTTTACCACACTTACCAACCAAACAAACGCTCAAACACTCATTGGCGACTGGGCTTTGGAGTGGTATATTACCCGTGATGGTAGCCTTCGTTTAAAAACTTATAACCGAAATTTACAAACCACTCTGGGACTTGGCTCATTGAGTAACAGCCAAACTTTTACGGCTGGTGGGGCGAGTATTTTGTACACAAAAAGCTTTAATTACCTTTTTTCAGAAAGGAAAAAATTACAAAATCCAGTGAATTTATCCACATTGGTTTTGAATCCTTGAAACAATACCAATGTTTTTGTTCAACGTTTATAAGAGCCAAATCTCAAAACAAAAATGAAAAAAATCTTAATCCTTACCGCTTCCATTCTTGTTTTATTTGTCAGTATTTTGTTTGCCGTTCCGTATTTTTTCAAGGATAAAATTCAGGCAAAAGTTCATCAAGAAATTCAGAAAAAAATCAATGCGAAGGTTTATTATAATGATTTTGATATTTCATTAATTAAACATTTCCCGAAATTAACCCTCTCATTGTCTGATTTTGGGATAGTCGGTCAGGCCCCTTTCGCAAGTGATACACTCATACAAGCGAAGGAGTTTTTGGTATCGGTTGATGTGAAATCCATTCTTTCGGGCGATAAAATAGCTGTTCATGCCATTGCTTTAGCATCTCCCAAAATCTTGGTGAAAACGCTTCGAGATGGTTCTTCAAACTACGATATTTATAAAACAGATTCACTCGAAGTTCAAAAAGAAGAAAGCAAGGGAAAAAGTAATTTTGAGGTAAATATTCAGTCTTGGAAGATTGAAAATGGACAAATTATTTATGATAACCGTTTGAACGATGCTTACGTTTTACTAAAGAATATCACCCATGAAGGTGCTGGTGATATTAGTGCAGATGTTTATGATTTAGTAACCAAAACGGAGATTGAAAAAGCTACAATTGAATACGGAGGAACGAATTATTTAAACGATAAAAAGCTTTCCGCCGACATGAATATTAATATTGACCAAGCTCGTAAAAAATATACTTTTAAAGATAATGTATTTAAAATCAATGATTTACTGCTAAATTTTGCGGGTTCAGTTGCCATGCCCGATACTTCCAATATCGTGATGGATTTAACGTATTCTTCTCCCGAAAATACCTTTAAAAATTTACTTTCTTTAGTGCCAAATATTTATACTGATAAGTTTAAAGACTTAAAATCAGATGGAAATGTGGTTTTAGGCGGTATAATAAAAGGAACAAAAAATGCCACAAAATTTCCGTCATTTTCAAGTACAATAGAAATACGTAACGGAATGTTTCAATATGCTGAAATGCCCACTTCGGTAAAAGATATTAATATTAGTTTGAATATTCAGAATATGACGGATGTTTTAAACAATACCGTAATAGATTTTAGAAATATTTATTTAAAATTTGGTGTAAACCCTGTTAAAGGGCAAATATTGATAAAAGGGCTACAAAAATCACTCATTGATGCTGACCTTATTGCAAAATTGGACTTACAACAAATTAGTCATATTTTCCCGATGAAAGGTTTGGAAATGAGGGGTTTGTACGATATTAATTTGAAGGCAAAAGGTACTTATGATACACTCTCGAAGCAATTTCCACAAGTGAATGCGGTTATGTCTTTGACGAATGGTTTTATCAAATCGGATAAATTTCCTGAACCGATTCAGAATCTTAATCTAAAAGCTACTTTATTAAATACTGATGGGGCGTTGGCTTCCACAATATTGACGATTACCGACCTCAGAATGATGCTTGATGGCGACCCATTTACGGCAAATGGAACGGTTCAAAACTTTGAAAATTACAATTGGGACATTAAAGCCAAAGGCAAACTTGATTTAACAAAAATGACTAAAATTTACCCTTTAAAAGACATGACTTTGAAGGGAATTGTTGATGCCGATGTTGAGACAAAAGGAACGATGTTGGACGTAAAAGCAAAGCGTTATGCCAATCTGCCAACTACTGGAAAAGCCAAAGTACAAGGAATCGAGTATGTTTCAAAAGAATACCCACAGGGTATCAAAGTAACTTCGGCAGACATGACTTTTACACCCCAAAGTATAAACGTCAGTAATTCAAGTGGATATTTAGGTAAAAGTGATTTCAACGCCACGGGAACATTCTCAAATTATATCGGCTATGTGTTAAATGATGAATCGTTGAAAGGGAAAGTTAAATTGAAGTCGCAGAAATTCAATGTAAATGAGTGGATGAAAAATAGTCCCGTTCCTGCAAAAGATGCTTCAAGTCCAAGTAATTTAGAAGTCGTAGAAATTCCTAAAAATATTGATTTCGTGATGGATTCTGAAATAGGAGAGGTGCTGTACGACAATATGAAAATGAACAATATTAAAGGTTCGTTGACGGTTGGAAATGGAGCAGTGAAAATGCAAAATGTGGCGTTTCAATCGCTTGGAGGTAATTTTATTACCAACGGAACGTATAATGCGGCTGATTTAGCACATCCAAAATTTGACTTTGCTCTTAATCTTGAAAACGTAGAAATTACACAAGCCTATCAACAACTCAATATTGTAAAATACTTAATGCCAATTGCTCAATATTTGATTGGGGGAGTAAATTCAAAATTCAAAATAGATGGGGAGTTAGGGCAAGATATGATGCCCAAAATCAATACTTTGAGTGGAGATGGATTGATGAAAGTTTTAAAAGGAGAAATCTCACAGGATAACCCACTGGTTCAAAAATTAGTAGAAACTACCAAATTATCGAAGTTGAAAGACACCAAATTAAACAATCTTTTGATGCAATTTGAAATTAAAGATGGCACATTTGGCGTAAAACCTTTTGACATTAAATTTGACGATTATAAAATCACTGCATCGGGTCGTCATGGTTTGGTTGGCTCAATGGATTACGCCTTAGTGTTAGACGTTCCCGCAGGTAAAACAGGAGAAGCATTCAGTAATATTTTCCAGAAATGGACGGGCAAAGCCTTACAAGGAACAGACCGAGTAAAGTTTGATTTGTCGTTGGGTGGAACGGTGAAAAACCCTATTTTTGGTTTTAAAGGAAGTAGCACTGCCAATTCATTAAAAGATGCGGTTGTTGCCGAAGCAAAATCACAAGTTGAAGCCGCCAAAGCAAAGGCGTTGGAAGAAGCTAATCGTTTAAAAAAAGAAGCAGAAGCCAAATTACAAACAGAAAAAGATAGGATTTTGAATGAGGCTAATGCTAAAAGAGCTGAGATTGAAGCAAGAGTACAAAAAGAAAGAGCCACTATTGAAACCAAAGCAAGAGCCACCGCCGACAGTATCAAAAAAGCTGCCGCCGACCGTGCAAAGAAAATTTTGGAAGAACAGAAAAAGAGCGTTTTAGATGGAATTTTCAAAAGAAATAAAGGAGTACAGACGGATACTTCCAAGAATATTAGAAGGAAGAATTGAAAATTATTAGCAGTGAAATAAAGTTTTTTTACTGAATAAATCGCTATAAGTTTTTTATAACAATTGAACTAACCAAAAGGTCATGTGTTGCTTGTTTCTTCTCCGTGAAAATGGCAATCAACCAAGGTAAAAAACAAAAATAACAAGAAGCAAATTTTAAAAAACTTCGGAAAAAGGCTTTGAAAACTCCTAAAGAAGTGCCGTCTGAATTGATAATTTTTATTTTCATTAAATATTTCCCAACTGTTGCTTGCATGAAAACAACCATCAAGAAGTCATATAAAAATACGATGAATAAAGCACACATGGATACTAAAAATAATACGAATATTGCACCAAGGCCACTGAATGCACCTTTGACTATATCTTCGCCAAATTGGTAATCTTTTAAACCCATTGCACCCGTTAATCCACCAAAGGGTTTAAGAAAAACATTAGAAATAATATAAATTAGGAATATTGAAACAAATAAGTCTATAATGACTGCCAAAGTACGTTTTCCTAAGCCTGCAATATTGTCGTTTATATTCATAATAAATCTAATTTTGAGTATGTCTTTTCACCAAAACTATGAAAAAAACGAGAATATCTTTCTAAAAGGGTATATTTTTTTGAAAATTTGAATTAATAGTGAATCATACTAATTTAAAATTATGACTACCTTCTATACAATCCTCCAAAAATTTGGCGAAAAAGGCGAAAAAACAGGTTGGACTTACGTTCATATTCCTGCCGATATTGCTCAAGAAATCAAACCGAATACCAAATTGGGTTTTCGAGTAAAAGGAACGATTGATGATTTTTCGATAAAATTAGTAGCTCTTATTCCAATGGGAGAGGGTGATTTTGTTATTCCCATAAATGCCCAAATGCGTAGAGGAATTCGCAAAGAAGAAGGGGCAATGGTTACGCTAAATTTGGAAGAAGATACTGACGAATTACCGCAATCTGAAGAATTAATGATTTGCTTGGAAGACGAACCAAAAGCTTTGGAAGCCTTCTTGAAAATGCCCAAAGGTCATCAAAATTATTATTCAAAATGGATTGAATCTGCCAAAACCATTGAGACAAAAACTAAGCGAATTACCATGACTGTTCATGGTTTGGCAATGGGTATGAATTATGGTGAAATGATGAGGTATTATAAGAACTTAGGTTGATTGGTTTAGCCTTTCAATAATAAAATTGTTACTAAAACAATCCCAATTGTTCATTACTGCCTAATTTCCCTGTGTAATAATCGTTTACATCTTTGTACTCATCGGGAAGGTTTTTGCGTGAGCAGGAGATATTGAAGTGACTAAATATCTTCTCTAATTCATCGGCGGCTTTGTGTCCAGCTTTGTCGTTGTCTAAATAAAATACCACATTCACTCTTTTGAAGAGCTTTGCCCATTCTTTTTTGAAGATATTGGCTGTTCCCAAACTTACGGCAACCTTCCCTTCTTGTACAAGCCTAATACAATCAAATGCTCCTTCTGTTACATATACCGTTTCTCCCATTCTGACTTTCAATAAAGAATCCGCATTAAAAAGAGTAAGAGGTTGATTGTTCAAAAAACAATAGCGGTTTGTGCCTTCTGCGGGTTTCCCTATTACCCTACCTTGCAAATACACAATTCTTCCAGCTCTATAATAAGGAATAATTAGAGAGTGAGAATAAAAAATGAGGTTGTTTTTGACATTATAAAGACCAGATTCTTGTAAATCTAAGTACGAAAAACGTTGTTTCAGATACCAAGTCACTTCGGTATAATCTTTAATGGCAAACAGTCTAAAATCTTTGATTGTTTTCTCCGTAAAACCTCGATGTTTTAAGTAATCAAGAGCCGTTTGTGACAATTCGTTTGATTTTTGCTGTAAACAAAAGTCCCGAAATGCCTCATAAATTTGTGAGTGAATTTCAGCAGTAGGTTTTTCTTTGGCTTGTATATTCCGAATTTCGGGAACATTCAGCACATTCATTTTAGGAAGTGGTTTCTTGGGGTTTGCGGTGTATTTCTGAAAACCTGTTACATACTCGCTTGCCATCTCGTTGATGGTCGTTTTTATATCTAAGTGTTTAATTTCAGAATATAGCGTAATGGAATTCCCCGTTTTTGCACATCCAAAACAATAAAAACTATTTGTGTGTGGATATAATACCAAAGATGGAGTGTCCTCCTCGTGAAAAGGGCATTTCATGCGGTGACGTTGAACTTCTAATCCCAAGTCTTCGGCAACTTGTAGAATGGAAACTTGGTTAAGTTCATCAAGAATGTTCATATTTTATTGGTAAAATAAACCAAAAAACCCACAAAAGTCAAATACTTTTGTGGGTTTTTCAAATAGAAATTAAAGATTAGTTCATGAACTTAACCTTCAATTCGTTCAATTTTGTTTTAACTGAAGTATCAATTTGACGGTCATTAACGGTTAATACGTATCCACCAATAAGTGTTTCGTCAATTTTTTCTACTACTTCTACTGTTTTACCAGTAGCATCTGCCACAATTTTTTGAAATTCAATTTTTTGTGAAGCAGTCAAAGGAGTTGCAGTAGTCACATAAG
>JAAFIU010000067.1 GCA_013298805.1 Cytophagales bacterium
ATGTGCATACTGCTTTAGGGCAAATTTATTTTGAGGAAAAGAAATATAATTTGACGGTAGAACATTTTGAAGCTGCCTTGAAAATTAAGCCAAAGGAAATGCAAAACCTCCACTGGATGCTTGGGGCAGCCTATTATTACACAGGAAAATACGATACCGCCATTGAAGAATCTCAAGTTGCCTTAGATAAGTCAGACAATAAAAACCACTTTGCCCAAAATATTATGGGCTTATGTTTTGCACAACAAGGTAAAGAAGCCGAAGCAATGAAACGTTATGAAACAGCGATGAAATTAGAGCCAAAATTTGCTGACCCACACATCAATATCAGTACCATTCTGAACCATAAAGGCGACCATCAAGGAGAAATTGCAGAATTACAAAAAGCCATTAAAATTGACCCAAAAGCGACGGTTGCTTTCAAAAATTTGGGAGTTGCCTATAAATCTATGGGCGACTGGCAAAATGCCATCAAAGCATGGGAAAAAGGAATAAGAGCAGACCCCAAAGATGGAAGTTTTGACTACAACATTGGCTTGGAGTACGGACAGCACGGTGATATTATGAATGGCGTTAAAGCAATGCAAAAAGCCGTAGCGAAGAACGACCAAGATGCAATAGTATTTTTAACGCAAAAAGGAATTCCTTTGAAGTAGATTGTATGTTCAGACATTTTCTTGTTTTTAATTTCCTAAAAAATTAGGAAATTAAAAACAAACCGACTACCTTTATTTCATGAACTACAAAGAAACACAAGATGAGTTTATTCAGTTATGGGGAAGACTGGGAACAAACTGGGGAATCAATAAAGCAATGGCACAAATTCATGCTTTATTACTTTCGGTTGAAAACCCATTGACTACCGATGAAATCATGGAACAACTCCAAATATCACGTAGCAATGCCAATTTGAATATTAGAGCCTTATTAGATTGGGGCTTGGTTTATAAAAAGCATATCCCAGGGGATAGGAAAGAGTATTTTATTGGTGAAAAAGATATGTGGGATGTTGCAGTGAAGATAATGACCGAACGCCGTAGAAGGGAAGTTGAACCTGTCGTCAAAGAATTAAAACAATTAGCTGATTTTGAAGCCAATAGCTACGAAGAAAAGAATTTCAAGAAGTTATTGAGTGATACAATTGATTTATCTGAAAAACTAACCAGTATTGGTGGAATGGTTGAAAAAGCTGACAAATTCAGTTTTTTCAAATGGATCATAAAGGGATTTTAATCCTTTTATTTTTAAATTAAATTTCCCAAAATATTCGTAAATACGAAAATTAAATAAATTTTATTATGGAAACTTTACAGAATCATAAACTACTCATTGATACAGATTGCCCCATGTGTCGGTTATACGGAAATGCTTTTGAAAATAAAGGCTTGATAGAAAGAGGAACTTGTAGCCCTTATCAAACAGTCGATTTATATATTTCAGATTTAGTTGATATGAATCGAGCAAAGAACGAAATTGCTTTTGTGAATATAGAGAATAATGAAGTGGTTTATGGTCTTGATGCCTTTAAAGTAATTTTGTCTAATGCATTTCCTACCTTAAAAATAATTCTAAATCTAAAACCAGTTGATTGGTTTGGAAGAAAATCATACCGCTTTGTTTCTACCAATCGGAAAGTAATCATTCCTGCAAAAACATCAGGAAACGATTGTACACCAACTTTAAACGTCAAATATCGTATCGCTTATATATTATTTGTTGCTGTATTTTCATCATTAATTATCTACAACTATTCTGCTTCAATTAATCAAATGATGGGATGGAAAAGCAGTATTTATAGAGAATTAATAATGTGTTTTGGACAAGTTATTTGGCAGGCAATTCTTCTTGGAAAAATGCTCAAAAACAGGCTCTGGGATTATCTTGGAAACATGATAACCGTATCACTTGTGGGTACATTATTACTTTTGCCTTTACTATTTTTTAACATAAGTCCCATCATTCATTTAGTCTATTTTATGATAGTTGTGGGCGTAATGTTATTAGAACATTTGAGACGTTGTAAGATTCTTGAAATCGGAATAATACCTACAATTTCATGGCTGGGTTACAGATTAGTCTTTTTACTTTTAATCACACTGTTCCAATGAAAATCATCATCGCAGGAGGAAGTGGATTCTTAGGAAAATCTTTAGAAAACCATTTCCTAAATCACGAAGTCTGGATTTTAACTCGAAATCCAAAACGCTCAAATGAAATACTTTGGGATGCTAAAAGTTTAGGAAAATGGGCGGAATCGCTTGAAAATGCTGATATACTAATCAATATGACAGGTAAATCTGTTGATTGTCGATACAATGACAACAATCGGGCGGAGATTTTGAGGTCGAGAATTGATAGTACAAATATCTTGCAAACGGCTGTCGATAATTGTAAAAAACCACCTAAAATATGGCTCAATTCAAGTAGTGCCACGATTTATGTTCATGCTGAAACTCAATTAATGACCGAAGCAAATGGCATTATTGGAGATGATTTTTCGATGAATATCTGTAAGACTTGGGAAAAAGCTTTTTTTGATAAACAAAACCCAAAAACTCGAAAAGTTGCTTTACGCACTGCCATCGTTTTAGGAAAAGAAGGCGAAGCGTTAAAGAAACTCAAAACAATTACTCGATTAGGTTTAGGAGGAAAACAGGGAAGCGGAAGACAAAAAATGAGTTGGATTCACGTAGAAGATTTTTGCAAAGCAGTTGAGTTTATTATCCAAAACGAATCTATAAAGGGTATGATAAACATTTCTGCCCCAAATCCAATTGAGAATGAGTCATTTATGGCTATTTTAAGAAACAAATTGAATATGCCTTTTGGCTTACCATCACCCGTTTTTCTCTTAGAAATTGGAACATTATTACTACAAACAGAAACCGAATTATTGCTAAAAAGTAGAAACGTTTATCCTGAAAGATTATTGAATTATGGATTTCGATTTAGGTTTGAAACGGTTGAAAATGCTTTGGAGGAATTACTTGGATAGAATTAATAATTGCCAACTTTTTAAAAGTTGGCAATTATTAAGTGATTGAGCAAAAGTTATTGTGTGTATTAATTATCGCTAATTGGGGCATTTTTTACAAGAATTAGCCATGAAATACCCGAAAAATTTTGCTCGACTACTTAATTCTAAACCTCTACCCTTTCAAAATCGCCAACTCCGCTCTCACAAAATCCATCAGCGATGCAATGTGTGCTTTTGAGAAATCGAAAGGAATATTCGCAGCGGCATAAATCTCACCCATTGGTTTGGTATAACCCAATTTCAAAGCGTTCAAATAGCCTTCTAAGCCTTTTTGTGGGTTTTCTTTGTAGTTTTTCCAAACGCCAATCGCTCCTAATTGAGCAATTCCGTATTCGATATAGTAAAACGGCAATTCAAAAATGTGTAACTGCTTGTGCCACATCGTCGCCTTGTATTTTTCTAAACCTGACCAATCGGTTACGCTATCCGTAAATTGCTCGTATATGCGTACCCACGCTTCTGTGCGTTCTGCGGTGGTATGTGTTGGGTTTTCGTAAATCCAATGTTGGAATTTATCAACCGTTGCCACCCACGGAAGTGTACTAATAATGTCTTCCAAATGTTGGATTTTAGCCCGTTTTAATTCTTCTTCGTTATCAAAATAGACATCCCAATTATCCATCGAAATCAATTCCATCGACATTGAAGCCAATTCGGCTACTTCCGACGGAAAATTACGGAAAGTATTTAAAGCCAAGTCTTTCGTAACGATTGAATGTACCGCATGACCACCTTCGTGAAGCATCGTAATAACATCACGCATCAAAGAAGAAGCGTTCATAAAAATGAACGGAAAACCTGTTTCTTCCAAAGGATAATTGTATCCTCCTGGGGCTTTGCCCACTCTTGATTCCAAGTCTAAACGTCCCATTCGTTTCATAATACGGAGACATTCGCCCAAAAATGGGTCAAGATTGGTAAAACATTCAATGGTTTTATTCAGTAAATCTTCGCCACCATTGAATGGGTGTAAAGCTGAACGACCTTGTGTATCAACGCCTTTATCCCACGGACGAAGAGCATCTAATTGCATTACATTTTTACGTTCTTGACTCAATTCGTTCAAAATCGGAACGACGGTTTCTGCCACAGCTTCATGGAATACAAAACAATCTTTGGCTGTATAATCAAAGCGTTTTAATGCCGCAAAAGTATAATCTCTAAAATTCTCAAAACCTGCATTTACAGCCACTTGGTGACGAATATATTTCAGTTTATTGAAAATCTCATCCATTTTTTCATGGTCGGCATAACGGCGTTCTTGAAGCTTGTGATAAACTGATTCACGCAAAGAACGATCGGTATTTTCCAAGAAAACACCCGCTTGTTGAAGCGTTTTCACTTGGCCGTCAATTTCTACGGTCATTGCCCCAACCGTTGCTTGATATTCACTTGATAGATTTTGAATTTCGGTAAACAAAGGAATATTTTCATTTCTAAAAATTTCCGTTGACTTCTTCATTCCACGAATGGTAATTCGGAAGCCCGACGCATCAAAGCCCGAATCTGTTAATTCACTCAAAAATGGATTTTCAAGCGTTTTTTTATTCAGAATATCGTCGTATTCAGCCAACTGCGGTTGGATTTCGCCAACGAATTGGTCGAAATGAGCTTTAATTTCTTTATCGCCTGTATCACAAGTCATTTTGATATAACGCCAAGCGAAATTCTCAGAAAGATAACTTTCCAATTCAGAACGGTCAGCAAAAAACTTGCGTAAATCTTCCGCATTTGAGATAGTGCGATTGACTAAATTTTCGTAAAAAGGCTTAACACTTTCCCAAGTTGTCAATTCAAATTCTTCGCCCAAAAACTTACGAACTGGCGGTGTGGTGGATATGGTTTCTTGCATTGTTTTAATTTAATTGTAAGTCGAAGTTTTACTTCGAGAATTATCCGAAGTAGAAACTTCGGGTTACGTTTTTCAAAAGTAATAGATTTCCTTTGATTGAGTAGAAATGATTTGAAAAATGTAACTTTGTAACTCAACAATCACTCAAAAAAATGCCCCTCACCAAAGAACAAGTCCTTAAACAATATTACGGATACGATAAATTTAGACCTCTCCAAGCCGATATTATTGATTGGGTTTTGTATGGACAAGATGCAATGGTTTTGATGCCAACGGGTGGTGGTAAATCGGTGTGTTTTCAGATTCCTGCTCTGATGACGCAGGGGCTGACTTTGGTTATTTCGCCCTTGATTGCCCTCATGCACGACCAAGTGCAGGCTCTCAAAGCCAACGGAATTCCTTCGGCATATTTGAATTCTTCTTTGGATGGACAACAACAATCGGCAATTGAGCGACAAGTACGAGCGGGCGAGTTAAAGTTGTTGTATATCTCTCCAGAAAAATTATTTACACAGGGTTATTTAGACTGGATTAAGTCTTTAGAAATCAGCTTATTTGCTATTGATGAATCGCACTGTGTATCTACTTGGGGACACGATTTCAGACCTGAATATACCAAGTTGCACGTCTTAAAAGAAGCCTTCCCAAACGTGCCAATGATTGCTTTAACCGCAACTGCCGACCGTGTTACTCGCAAGGATATTTTAACGCAATTGGGTATTCCCGAAACCCGAACTTTCATTTCTTCTTTTGATAGACCCAATCTTTCCTTGTCGGTTTTACCAGGAAGAAATCGGATAAAAATTATTCAAAATTTTGTAGCGGAACGACCTCGACAATCGGGAATTATTTACTGTTTAAGTCGTAAAAATACTGAAACTGTGGCTGAGGCTTTGCAAAAAGCGGGTATTAAAGCCAAATACTATCACGCAGGAATGCCTTCTGCCGACCGTGCGAAGGTTCAAGATGCGTTTATTCGTGATGATGTGCAAGTGATTGTGGCAACGATTGCCTTCGGAATGGGCATTGATAAATCCAATGTGCGGTGGGTAATTCATTATTCGATGCCCTCAAATGTGGAAAGTTTTTACCAAGAAATTGGTCGAGCAGGACGTGATGGCGTAAGAGCGGACACTTTGCTTTTTTACACTTACCAAGATGTGATGGTACGAAAAGACATGATTGCTACGTCGGAATTACCCGAAGAAATGAAGGAAGTGCAAAACGCTAAACTCGACCGAATGAAGCAATACGCCGAAGCCGAGATTTGCCGACGACGCATTTTATTGAGTTATTTCAACGAAGAAGTAACCAAAGATTGTGGTAATTGCGATGTTTGTAAAAACCCTCCCATGCGATTTGATGCTACTTTATTGGCTCAAAAAGCCCTTTCTGCCGTTGCTCGTACCAATGAAAAAGTAGCCATGAGTATGTTGATTGATATTTTGAGGGGTTCAAATAATAAAAGAATTATTGACCACCGTTACCACGAAATCAAAACTTTTGGAGCTGGAAAAGATTTAAAAGCCGACGAATGGGCGGATTATTTACAACAAATGCTCAATTCGGGCGTGATGGACATTGCCTATGATGAAGGTCACGCTTATCGACTCAATAATGCTTCTTGGGCAGTTCTGAAGGAAGGCAGAAAAGTGCAATTGGTACGATACAAACCATTTGAGGAACGTCAGGCAGAACGTGAAGCCATTGTTCCGAAAGAGAAAACGAAGAAAGAAATCATCAAAGATGCTTTATTTGAGCGTCTGCGTGAATTACGGAAACGTTTGGCGGATGATAAAAACATTCCTCCATTTGTAATATTCTCGGATGCTACGCTTTCGGATATGTCGCAACAAAAACCCATTTCTCAAGCTGAAATGCTGAATGTTTCTGGAGTTGGGCAACAAAAATATCAGCAATATGGCGAGATTTTCATTCGAGAAATCAGGGAATTTCTCTCAACTATTCCTGGAACAAATAGTGCATCATTGGGTATTAACACCGTCCAATATACTTACCAATTGTACCAAGAAGGCAATTCTGTGGAAGAAATTGCAAAAATAAGAGGGCAAAGTCCTGTAACGATTTTTTCACATTTGAGCAAATTATATGACGAAGGAAAGGATATTGATTTTAGTCCGTTTATAAACAAACAACAATACGACGAAATTGTAAGGGCAGCCAAAGTGATGGGCGTTAAAAAAGGAGAAAGCGTGAAAGCACTTTACGAAGCAATGGATTCTAAACATGATTATTCCGTGATTAGAATTGCTTTGACGATTTGGTTTAAGCAGGGGGTGTAGTTGATTGGCGATTACTAAATGTTCTAAAAGTATTGATTTGAAGTATTGAAATAACGATTTAATCCAATTTTATGAACAATACTTGGATTAAATATATAAAAAATTGTATATTTACCCTTAAACTCATTTATCCCCTTAATCACAAAAAATATGAACATTGTAAAACAAATTCCAGCTTATCTTTTAGGTGCATTATTTATCTTCGGTGGTGCAAGTTATTTATTCAAATTTGCTCCAGAACAACCCATGACTGGCGATGCAGAAACTTTTATGAAGTTATTCGCAAGCACAGGCTACATGACGGTCATTAAAATATGTGAATTGCTTTTTGGAATCTTAGTTTTAATTCCAAAAACACGTGCTTTGGGTTTGATTTTAATAGCACCCATTGTAGTTAACATTCTTATATTTGAACTACACATTGCCAAAGCTCCTGGTATTGGCGTTGTATTGGTAATCGTTAATGCTTTAGCAATATATTTAGTGAAAGAAAAATATTCGAGTATTCTTTCGTAAAAATCACTTCGTATTATTTCATAAAAAGAAGGTCAGATTCGATATGAGTTTGACCTTCTTTTATGAAATAACATCGCTTCTAAAATGTCGATAATATTCTAATTTATTTTAACGAAAAGAAAATGAAAATAATCATAACAGGCGTTACTGGCATGGTCGGCGAAGGCGTTCTTCACGAGTGTACACTACGGGAAGACGTGGAGCAAATCTTGATTTTGAGCAGAAAACCTTCGAAAATTAATCATCCAAAAGTAAAAGAAGCATTGGTAAAAGATTTTTATAATTTATCCGATATTGAAAATCAACTTTGGGGTTATGATGGTTGCCTATTTTGTTTAGGAACAACATCCGTAGGAAAAACGGACGAAGAATTCTATAAAATTTCCTATACGCTTACGATGTCATTGGCGAATACTTTGGCAAAAATTAGCCCAAATATGACTTTCTGCTACATTTCTGGAAGTGGCACGGATAGTTCTGAAAAAGGAAAAGTAGCATGGGCAAGAACGAAAGGAAAAACCGAAAATGATTTGATGAAATTACCTTTCAAAGGCGTTTATAATTTCCGTCCTGGATATTTGCATCCCACACCGGGTATGAAGAATACGCTTGTTTATTACAAATATCTTTCGTGGTTATATCCAATTGTAAAAGCAATTATGCCCAATTTTGTTTCAACATTATCCGAATTGGGTCAGGCAATGATTAATGCTTGTGCGAAGGGTTATGAAAAGCAGATTTTGGAGGTGAAAGATATATTGATTTTGGCGAAAAGGGCAACCACATAGAAAAAATAGGGAACATAGAAATTTTAGAAAATAAAAATCTCAGGTTGAAACCTGAGATTTTTTGTTTTACTGCCTACTTTTCTACTATTTCAACGAATTTCCATATCCAACCACTAAAACAGAAAGAATAATTGTTAAAATCCCGACAATAATTGTGGTCAATGTTTTCTTTGAAACGCCTTTCCATTCTTTCAAAACCAATCCCCACGAATTAGCGACCAAGATAATAAATGCCATGTGCAAAATCCATGAACTTGGGCCATTTCCTAAGCGACTTTCACCCATTCCGTAGAAGAAAAATTGCAAGAACCACGTTGTACCCGCAATGGCTGAGAATATGTAGTTTTTCAACAATGGCGTTTCTGCATTTGAATAATCGCCAAACGATTTATTCTTGAAATTCAAGTACATACACCATAATAAATTGGTTGTTAATCCACCCCAAAGAATTACTACATAAACCACATTATTTCTAAACAAAAACTCCCCCTGACCTACATTCTGATTAACCCATTGCTCGTTCGCTACGTGTGCCATTGATGAACCTGCCTCAATGCCAAAGCTAAAACAAGCACTCAAAACACCCGAAATAATGGCAAAAACTAAACCTTTTGAAATGTCAAATTCTGCATTATCGGCAGTTTCTCCGTTGAGGTCTTTATCTTTCATACCACCCGCTTTTCCACAAATCACGATACCCGCCACACAAATTGCTAAACCTAATAAAACCATTTGCCCCCACGAAGTAGTCATTAAATCGTGGATGGTATCTTTACCAGCCGTCGGATTAAAATTATAGTAAATCGAAGGAATGATTGAACCAAAAACCGAACAAAGTCCTAAAATAATAGAACTACCCAACGAAACGCCCAAATATCGAACGCCCAAACCGTAAGTTAAACCGCCAATTCCCCACAATAAACCCATCAAATACGTCCAAAATAAAACCGAACCTTCGGTACTTGAAATGATAGAAGCAAAATCTGGAATGGTCAAATATGCAGCAATCGGAGGAACAATCAACCACGAAAAAATACCGCCAGTAATCCAGTAACTTTCCCAAGACCAACCTTTTACTTTTTTATAAGGAATATAAAAACTACCCGATGCAAAACCACCAATAAAGTGAAAAATAACGCCAAAAATTGCTCCCATGTTGATTATTAAATATGGTTAAATTAGGAAAAAGTATAACATAATCTCATTTTCCACAAACCTAAACAATCCTTTGCACATAATACACCTGTACTTACCTGCTAAGTAATTGATAATGAATAATTGACAATGAACAATTATGTAAGCAATTGATAAATAGCGATTTGCTACAAATAAAAACATTATTTATTTCATAGTAACTGCTAATTGGCGATTGGGGTGAGAAAAGAGAAGTCCTAATTTCCCAAACATCGAACATCAATAAACGAAAATCGAAATTACCTTTGTATAAATTTAACAATATAAATATGTCTTTTGAATCACTTGGACTTTCTGAATCCCTCTTGAAAGCAATTGCTAAACAACAATATCCTAATCCTTTTCCTATCCAAGAACAGGCAATTCCTGCCATTTTAGCGGGCAAGGATATTCAGGGTATTGCCCAAACAGGTTCGGGGAAAACCGCCAGTTTTGTATTACCTATTTTAGAGTTTTTCCAACGTAAAAAAGCCGTAAGAAGTCTGCATTTAAAGGTTTTAATTCTTGTGCCAACCCGTGAATTAGCCCTTCAAATCAGTGAAGTTATCAGCAGTTTTTCCGAAAATTTACCGATAAAAGTGAAAAATCTTGCCGTTTTTGGGGGCGTTCCGCTTAACCAACAAATGACAAAATTGCGAGATACCGAAATTTTAGTAGCTACCCCAGGACGTTTATTAGATTTGATTTCGACACAATCGCTCAATTTGACCAAAATAGAAATGCTCGTTTTGGACGAAGCCGACAAAATGTTAGACTTGGGTTTTCAGGAAGAAATGTCTTACGTTTTCAGACTTTTACCTAAAAAACGTCAAAATATTTTATTCTCCGCTACGCTCGATACCAAATTAGAAGTCATCAAAGAGAACCTTCTCTGCGAACCCGTAAAAATAGAAATTGAGCCAGAAGTTGAGAATTTGGATTTGATAAAACAAACCGCCTATACCGTAAGCCCCGAACGAAAAGGACCACTTTTGCGATATTTAATCAAGTCGCAAGCTATGTCGCAGGTTTTAGTTTTTGTTTCGTCGGTGAGAACTGCTGATAATTTGGTAGAGAAATTGAAGAAAAACGGCATCAACGCCATAGCCATTCATAGCAAAAAAACGCAAGGAGCAAGAACCGAAGCATTACGTGGTTTCAAGACAGGCAAAGCACCCGTTTTAGTAGCCACCGACTTAGCTTCAAGAGGCATAGACATTCAATTTTTACCCTTCGTGATTAATTACGAACTACCCCGTTCGCCCAAAGACTACGTTCACCGCATCGGACGTACAGGTAGAGCAACCGCCTCAGGCGAAGCCATTTCACTAATTTGTCCAGAAGATGAACATCATTTCAAAATCATTCAGAAAAAAATGGGGAAGCAAGTGGAGATGATTGATGGGAATTTGGTTAATGTTGGGAAGGCGTAACAAAATGAAATACAATTAATTATTATTTTAGCGAATTGAATCACAAATTATCATAATATTTAGTGAATCAATTCACGAATTATTATGTAACAGCATCAGGCGAAGCAATTTCCCTAATTTGTCCAGAAACCGAACATCTCTTCAAAACCAATCAGAAAAAAATGGGGGTGATTTAGTTTGTAAATTCCATAAAGAACTAAAAAATGTAGTTTTATTGAAGAGTTTGATACTTATAATAAAACGGTGGACAGCGAATCTGAACATTAATGGTAATGAATGAAATTATTTATACGAAAGAAGTTATTGTTGACGAAAAGCCTTATACCGCAAAAGCTTATAAAACTCTAAATGGAGTGGATATTGTTTTTTATGAAAATGAGATTAATATTTTTAAAGAATCTATCTCAGATAAAGAGTCTAATAGTATAGATATGTATATTCGCCAATATGGCGATGACATTGCTTTTGAAAATTTAATAGACTCTGTAAAACGTAGTTTTATACTTAAAATCAAAGGTAAAGTGCAATCTACTAATTGAGTGAATTGCACTTCATATTTGAATTGAAGTATTCACTTTTCACAAAAGAACTATTATTATGAACACAATTAATGAAATAAAGCAAATATTAGATAAGTGGAATAAAATACCTGAAAGTGAGTATCAAAAAATAGAAACCTATTTGCAAAATAGTTATTATGATGAAAATACTTCTCCATTTCAAACCTTTTTAGGTTTATTAGCAAAAGTCCCTGCGGAAAACTTGTCAGTTCTAAGTGATTTATTAGATACATTAATAATAGAAATTCCCTCAATTCAATATTCCGATAGTAATTACTTAGAGGCTAAAAATTGGTTATGGAATTATTTTGAAAATAATATAGAAACATACCTAATTACTGATTTAATAGTTTTACAAAATATTCCAGAAAAACTATCTGAAAGTATAGAAGTTTGGGATAAAATACAACAAAATCAACTTGGATACTGTACAATTCCACAAGCAATGGCTATTTTTTCTTATATGGATATATTAGGTTTTTTATTAAGACCAAATACAAGTGCAGAAGATTTATCATCTAAGATAAAATCAAGTGAAAACATAAAGTATTTCTTAAAAGAATATTATGTAGAAAAAAAATATATAGTGGAGAACGATGTAAAACCTTTAATTAATTTATATAGACATGGAATGATGCATCAATTTTTACCTAAGAATGTTGATGTTTATAAAAACGCTGTAAGGAATACCCAACCGCCATTCAAAATAATTCAGTATAAGATAGATAGTGGCACTAACAAACGTAGATATGTTTTAAATGTATCAGATTTTACCGAGTGCTTCTTGATTACATTAAGTGATATTAGAAAGGATTTTGATTCAGAAGACGAGTCTGTAAAAAGGAGAAATTTTAATATGTATTTGAAGTGGAAAAAGTTATGTGAGTCTGATGAAGAGGAAGCTATTGAACAAGTACCAAATAAGAAAAATAAATTAGAACCTACTATTATGACAACTATTCAGTTTCCTAAATAGCCCAACTTAATAATTTTAAATTTCAATTCAAAATATCTATAAAGTGCCTCTCTGAGTTTTGAGAGGCACTTTTATATCTCTACTCTACCACCGCAACCCCTCCCCCACTATAACTCCGATATTCACCACGATACATCGCATCCGCAGATACAGGTCCCATTTGGAATTTGCCTTTTGAAACGGCTCTTACTAAATAATAGAACGTTTGTGGTTTGTTGGAAATATTGGTAAAGAAGTTTATTCTGTCGTCTCTGATGTCAAAATGTTCGGGCGTAGTTTGGTCTTTTACCCATACTAAATCTCGGTCGGCCGTTAATCTTGGGTTTTCGATTTCTACGCCTGCGGGTAGCATATCCGTAACTACCACATTATCAACTGCTAATCCGTTGGTACTTTGAAGCGTAATTTTTACCACAATCAACTGATTTTGCTTGAATTTTGCTCCACCCAAAGGTTGCCCCGAACGAGTATAAAATTGCTTTCTTACCTTCAAAACATTATCTATTTGTTCGTATTTTCCCGTGGCACTTAAACCTTCGGCTTGGGCAAAATAATACAAGCTACCACGTCCTTGCGTGCGAATAACTGACTGATTTCCGATATTTTTAATCAATAAATCATTTGCCGTAAAATTACCCATCACTTTATTATTACTTGAAATTGAAGCCGTTACGGTACTTGAATTTGCTTTCTTCGCTAATTTACCCAATGCCAAAAATGCAAAGGCTTGTTCTTGGGTGGTTAGATACGGTTCGGCTTTTAAATTTTGGGATAATTGTCTCGCCAACGTTGGAATTTGTAAATTATTGGGGTCGGTATCAATCAAAGTATTTAACACCAAAGCCTGATTTCTAATCGGTGAACTGAAACTTCCGCCCGTTTGCTTTTCGGTAATTTCTGAACCGTAATTTTTCGGTAAAATGGTATTATAACTTTTCACTTCGCCAATCAAACTGTATGCCGCCGCCAAGAGATATTTTGAATCGGTGGTGAGAAGCTCCATATTAGATTTGTAATAATTCATCACTGAACGGTTAGGCTTTCCTGCCATCGCCAAAACGTACAAACTATAAATGGTTTCACGAGCCGCAATAACTTTGGTGTCGTAAGTTCCTGTTTCTAAAAAGTAATATTCCTTATCGGTCATTTTAGAGTTGGAAGCCACCGTCAGATATTCAATTAATTTGCCCAAAGTTGAGCTATTTACCTGATAATCATTTTTTTGTGACTCTAACAAGAAATGCGTAGCGAAAGCAGAACCCCACCAAGATTCACGGTCGCCACCTTGCCAATACGATAATCCACCGCTTGGCAATTGCATTGATTCGAGTTTATGAATGGCGGCTTCTACATTTGTCCGAGGATTTAATTGGCTTTCCCCCGTTTTCATGTACGGCTTCTTACCCGACTGAATTTGTTTGACAAACTCAGAAAAATACAATTGTGGGAAAGCCGTTGAAGTGGTTTGTTCTACGCAACCGTAAGGATAATTCAAGAGATTTTGGAACTTGTCCATAAACTGCACCATCGGCGATTTACTCACCGTCATTTCGGTTTTCAATGAACTCGGAATGTAGTCATTTACCAAATTTACGTTACCAACCGAACCACCATTTACCATGCCAGCCACCGAAGTTTTCAGTAAAGAAGTCGTTGGGCGAACTGTCAATTCTATTTTTTCGGTAAATTTCTCTTTCAGTCCATTTACCACCACATTTACCGTTGCGTTGCCAATACTTGGGGCGGCTTTCACGGCAAAATAGGCTCTTCCTTCTTTTTCAGCAGGAATTACTAAGGTCTGTGTTTTGTTCCCAACAAGCGACAAACCGCCTGATAATGAAACTGTTGCCGTAACATTGGCATTTTGTTTGGTGGTATTGGTAATATTAACAGGCACTTGAATTTCATCATTTGGTGAAGCAAATCTTGGCAAAGCCGTAGAAATCACGAGCGGGTCAGCGACTTTCATGTTTTTAGTTGCCGAACCAAATGCTTCATCTTTGTAAGCCACCGCCATGATGCGTAAATCGCCCGAAAACTGCGGAATGTCAAATTCAAAAGTTGCCTCCCCTCCTACGCCAGTTTTCACAATTCCCGACCAAATTGCCACTAAATTTACTCGTCCATTATTCAAAGGATTCACTCGTTTTTGCATATCATACCCATCTCCACCAACGGACGAACTTCCCGAAATTGATAATTCTGGAAACAAAAACGGATACAAATCGTAGCTATCAACTTCCAAAGCCTGTTTTTGGTAAAAATGGGCGTAAGGGTCGGGCGTTTTGAAGTTTTTAAGTTGCAAAATTCCTTCATCAACCACCGCAATCGTTAATTCGGTGCTTCCTTTGGTTTTAATGGTTACTCGCTGTTTGGTTTTTGAACGAGATTTTTCAACCGCCACAATTTTGATAGGCAATTGATTGTCAAGGTCTTCTACCATGAGAGGAGCGTATCCATGAGCAACTGTAAGCGGCATATTTGAGCCATCCATTGGGCGAATCAAAGTCGCTGAAACATAGACATTTGGCAAATGTTCTTTTCCGATTTTGAAACTCAATTCTGCCGATTTTTTATCCGTTTCAACCACGAAGTTTTCCAAAACGTGATTTCTTTCAATCGTTACAATCAATTTTCCTTGAAATGGCGTTTTGAAAAGTACCGTCGCATTATCGCCAACGTTATATTTTTCTTTGTCAAACGACATCTCCACTTTTCCTTCGTTATTGACTTCAAACGAACTATTTTCGGTTGAACCGTAGCCGTAAGCATAGAAATTTTGAGCCGTCCAAGATTTTGCTCCTTCGCTATGAACCCGAATTTCGTACTCACCCGAAACAGGCGGAGCGTAAGAAACCGTTGCCTTTCCACCATCAAAATTCATCGTGCGAGAGTAAACAACTTTCGTCTGTTTTTTAGAAGAATATTTCAACGTATTATCAGCATTTTTCTCAATAACCGTCTGATAATCAAAACGTACAATTTCCACTCGACCTTTTGCCGAAACAGGTTTGCCGTCTTTATTTAAAGAAACCAACGGAATTTGTGTCGGCACATTTGTTCCAATATACGTATCTGGCATTCCGATTCCGTAGAAAACGGATTGCGTAAAAATGTCTAATTTACTCAAACGATTCACTGGGCGACCCGTTTCGTCGAAAACCGTCACATACGTTTTTGCTTCCAAAACGCCCATATTTGCGTAGGTTGCAGGGATTTGAAAACCTTCCGAAGCCAAGCCATTTTCGTTGGTTACGCCCTCACGAGCAACCATTTCAAAGTTGGTATTATCCTGAATATCAAAAATGAAACCTTTGTATTCTTTCGGTTCAAAAAGTTTACGATTCAAATTTAATTCCATTTGATAATTCCGATTGGAGGCGGGCGGTCCGAACAAATTAGTAGCCGTTGCATTAATCTGAATCGTCTCGCCATTTCGGTAAAATTCCTTGCCCGCTTTTACCTCAACCTTGATACGGTCGGGCATAAATTCTTCGATGGAAATATTGCGAGAAGCCAATAAAACATCATTCGCATTCAGTACTTCTACCACGTACACACCCGTAATAGACGCACGGTCGGTTGGCACGGACATTTCAACCGCACCTTGTGCATTCGTCGTTTTTTTGAAGGTTTGAAATTCCTTACCATTTGGTAATAGCAAGCGAATTTTTACGGGAATTTCACCCACCGATTCCCAATTATTTTTACGAATAATGGTATTAAAATGCAAGGTTTCTCCTGGACGATAAATATCTCTGTCGCCGTAAATAAACGCCTCAAAACCAGACGCATTATCACGTTTTCCTTCCACATCAAAACGAGACGTTTCCACTTGCGAACCTTCTAAGAAGAGGTAGTTGAAATCGTCTTCGGTATGAGCCGTAATCATGGCGGGACGGAACTTTGAAGCCTTGAATTCCTTGAAAATCGCCATGCCTTTCCCATCGGTTTTTACGGTTTGAATCGTTTGATTATTCGACGAAATCAAACTCACTTCCACACCACCCATTGGCTCGGCGGTTTTGATAGAATTGGCAAATACAACCACCTCATTTTCAGAGGTTTTCATGATTAAACCAATGTCCGAAATACTCACTAATTTGGTGGCATGATTGTAATATTCATCGTTAGAATTAACGCTCACCAAGTAAATTCCTTTGATAGAATTTTGTTCAGGCAATGATAAATTTAAGGCTCTAACGCCCTTCGTTTTGGCAAGGTTGGCGGTTTCGACGGTTTTATTAACAATTACATCCGAATATTGACCTGCTTCGTCGGTGTCATAATCGTATATTGTTGAGGTGCTATTTCCTTCTTCATCATAATTGGCATTCTCATAATTCAAATAACGTCCATTCGTCAAAAAGTGCAAAATGTTGTTTTCGTAAATCTTCGCAATTCTAACATTTACTTTGGGCGTATTAACAATATTAATGGCAACGTTTTTATTACCTTTCGACGATAAATAAACGGCTTTTTTATTCACAAATCCTATCGAAGCTGGCATTGCTCCAAAGTACAAATCTTTCGTATAATCATCTGATAATGAAGCACCTAAAACACCTTTTACTTCTTTATTTATGGTTAAAATATAATTATCTGATTCGTTAAAATCGCCTTTAATAATAAACCCATTTTCGGTAATTTCTGCTTTGGTTTCAAGCGTTGGAATTTGCGGTTTGGCCTTCGGAGCAACGGGCGTTTTTTCAATTGGATTCCCCAAAGAGTCATATTCTATAATGGGTTCTACAACAGCTTCTTCCGAAGATGCTCCGTTGATTTCAACTTTATAAATCCTCTCTAAATCAGAGACGCTAATCGTCTGATTGGTTACGACTTTCACAAAGCCTTGATTATTCTCAAAACCGTGTTCTACGTTGGTAATTTCTAAGGTTTTAATATCGGGTAATGAAGCTTCCGATGTCAATTCTTCGGACGTTTCAAACTTAGAATTTGGCATCGAAAGGCCTTTTTCTAAATTGATTTTCAAAGATTTTCCTTCTCCCTCCGACAAGCCTTTTATCTTCACGCTTACACTCGCAGACGTACCCGATTGGTTCATCTGAAAATCGTATTTTTTATCGTCTGAATCTGTTACTTTTAAGACTTTCGCCACTTCTTGCGGATTAACGGGATAGTTGAAATTCATTTTCAACACGGCAGCACCTTGTCCATCTTCACGAGATTTTGTCCAATACGTTTCTACATTTTCCAATTTCAAATACGGCGTATGAAATTTGATTTTTTCGGAACTTACCCCATATTTTTTCTCAGATTTATTCACGACTGATT
>JAAFIU010000260.1 GCA_013298805.1 Cytophagales bacterium
AAAAATATCACCATTTCTAAATATTTTTTGTAATACTAATTATGAGATTCACTAAGGAACCTATGACGAAATATGATAGTTTTAAATGACCCTTAATTAACACATTTTCTTATATATTTAACGTTCGTTTTGACAGTAATGGTTTAAAATAATTCTGAAAATAGAATGAATGCGTTTTTTGGATTTTTGACCGACTTTTTTACAACTAATTACCCCCTTTGTAAATCATTTTAATTGATAAACTTAATAACAATTATCAGAATTTTTAAAGTTTTATCGGAGAATCTAAATGGTACTTTTTACAAAATAGGTATTACTGATAGAACATTTTTGTAAATAAAGAACGTAAATTTCACTTATTACAGAGAGCTTCATATCCCTTGAATACGAATAGAATTTGAATCGCTTTTTTCCCGTGAGTCTATTGCTTCGGCTTTGTTTTCCCTTTTGTGAAAATGAAAATTTTATTAAAAAAGTTACAACTGGGTGTAAAATGTACTCATTGAACTAAAACGAAGTTGCCCAAACGGAAACCATCTGGGCAATCTTAGTAAATAGTTCTACACCTATTATCTTAGTTTACAGATTTTTAGCCTGTAATTATTAATTTCTTTTTGAGTTTTTATCTGAATAAAAGTAGTGATTTAATGCGAAAATTCAAGATTAAATTACACTATTTAGCACTATTTTTATATTGAATATTATTTAATTCTCCTTCCTTCCTATATTTGAATCACTGAGACTTTCTGTATTGGCGTTTGGTCGATTTCTAATACCTGCAAAAGTACACCCCTAAGCTGCCACCGCCATGACCTTGTAGAGCTTTGCAAGCATTATTTTTACCAAATTTTTATCTTCTGTCTCTATTTATTTACACCTGCATTTCCTAAAAATGCGTCCTTTCTTCTTCTTCGGGAAACTTTCATTGACATTCCGTTTTTCATGGTTACTAAACACTCCTCTTTGCAATACTCTTTGATAAACTTTGGATTTATCATACTACCTCGATGAATTCTTTGAAAACCGTGGGTTTCTAAAAACGGTTCAAAGTATTTGAGCGTATAGGCAACCACTTGTTCGCTTCCATCATTTAAAACAAAGGTTGTGTAGTTGGCTTCTCCTCGCAACATTATAATAATATTGATGGGTATATTTAACCTTGTTCTGCTATTTAGTACAATTCGGTTTCGGTTGGTCGTAGATTGATAGGTTTTCATGGGCGGTATGATTTCTTGAAGGGCTATTTTCAAAACCTTAAAGCGATGCCAGCGTTCATTTGATTGTATTCTTCTTGATAAAATATTGGAACAAGAGATATTTTCTTTTCCATTATTTTTTTGTTGTATTCTGCCACTGCCTGACGAAGTTTGTTATTGGCACTTCCATTAACAATAATTCCGATTATTAATACCCCTGCACCACCTACAAATATACCTGTATTGAATGGTTTTCCAGAAATTGTACCTCCCACACTCCACCCTATTCCGAAACCTCCGATAAATCCTAACACGTTTGCAATTCCACGATTTGATTTATATGATTCTAATAATGAAGGAATTTGGTCGTTTGGTTCTTTCAAAAGAATAGATTCTATCTGTGGGGGTTTGTTATAATGAACTCCTTTGTAAAGAATACCACTACTCTGATACTGAACTGTATCTTGTTGTAATGTTGGGCTTTGTGCGAGAATTTTGGACGTAAAACTGAATAAAATAACGAATAAGATTATTAACTTTTTTTGCATTTTATTTGAACAATTTAGATGAAATAATTTATTTTTTCTTTGGTGAAAACACTTGAAGACCTACTTGTAGAGCAAAAATACCAAAGATTGTATAGTAGTATTTTACGATTAATATACTTAATTTATAGAAAATTTATTTCCATACGTTGCAGTAACATCAAATGACACCTGTTTATTTAGGAAACAACTTAATCCTAATCCTGCATTATAGTTTGTTGAATACCCTTGTTTTGTACTAAAATTTAATTCTCACAACAGAAAAGGCAATATACCAATTACTATGTTGCCATTTATCGCTCTACGAAGCTAAAGACTTTGAGGAGTAGAGGTATAATCAAGTTCACATTAAAATAGCATTTTATCCTTTTTGTAGAGAATAAAACTCACTATAATAAGTAAGATAGAGAGTCCAATAACTGTAGCCCCAGCAATATTATTGGAATTTTCCCTTTTAAAAAAAACCTTGTTGTCTTTTTCAAGATATTGTAAAAATCTGTTTATTTGCGATAAATGAGTATTATTAGTTTCATAATAATAAATATCCACATTCTCCCCAATCTTTAAGCTATCAATTCTATTTGATTGTTCATCGGAATAAATTTCAAAAATATATGGATAGGTGTTCAATTTTAAATAGCGGTATTTTCCTAAATCTCGGTTAGGATATTCCACAAATTGTTTGTCCAAATAAGTTATATTTCCAGATAATTTTTGATAGTCTGTCTTTTCTTTGGAATTTAAAAAAATCACATACACCATAAAAGCAATTAGTATGGCAGATATAGCAAATATTATTCTGAATCTAAGTGGTAGTAAAATCATAATGTTTTTATTAAAAAAATAGCATATTAATTACGCCGTCATGTTTTAAAATATCTAAAATCATCTTATTATAATTTGATGGGTTAAAGTATCAATTATATCGCCATTTGAACAATATAGTTTTAATCCATCAGTTGAAAAACAAAAAATACTTTCTGAATTAAGTTTTATTTTATTCTCAACAAGCCCAGTCATAAAATTTATTTTTAATAAATAATTCTCAACCTCAGAAGAAAGTGAATATTTACCCAAAGCCACAATTGTGAATTCTGAAACTTTAAATATTTTATGGATAGCGTAACCAAGTGGTAAATCACTACTCCAAATTACTTTTTGTGTTTTATTATCAACCAATTTAAGGTTTCTATATGCTTCCGAAATTAACGAATAATTACTTGTTGAAAACACATCAAGTAAATAGCCCTCTATTTCAAAAATAACGTTGAATATATCATTGTTATTTACAAGTATTTTATTCTTTTTTTGAATAATAAGAGTATCGGTAAACGAATAAAAAAAATTGGTTATTGTATTGTAATTCAACAATATTTCCCCTGTATCAAACTTTAAAAATATTAGTTTATTTTTTTCAGTTAGAATGTAGATTGTTTCATCATCTAACGAAACACATATTTTCTGAACCTGTTTTAATTTCTTATTTGTCCATAATTTTTCGCCCGTCTCAATGTCAAACGCCTCTACTCCATCGTAATAACTACCCACAATAATTATTTTAGAGTCATTTGAAATAGTTATTCTTTCTCCTCCTGAATCATAAATTGTGTTTAGTGACCTCAAAAATTGATTGTCATTGAGGTCATAAATATCAATTATATATTCATCAGTAGCTCTTGCAATTATTTTATCGCTTGCTACCATTTCAAAATATTTATTACCGTTCTTCATTCTATTTATATTTTACGAATCTTGAAAACTCTAATTGATATTTAAACATCATATCTTCTGCTTGCTTAAAAATTTGTTGAGGAGTTGCATAAGGATTCTGATTTTTGAATTGTTGCCATTCAGAATTCCAAACACCGCCTCTTCCACCGCCAGAATGTAACTGCTTATGCAACCCTTTGCTAATTTGGATGGTATAATCATCAATATTTTGCAAATTTCTACTACTAAACCAACTCCTCAAAGCCTGTGGAAAAACATGATGTTTTGGTAATGTTGATGCTCCTGAACCAAGTTGGAGTCGATTGCTTTCTCCCCCATAAATATCCCCCGTTGTATGCCCTGCAAAATCATCAGACCAACTCATTGAACCATCGGCTAATTGCTTTTCAACGGGTCCAACTACTCAACTCTTGTCTTGTCAAATTCTAATCCCGTTAGTTTTTGTTTCTGAATCGCTTTTCTTAAAGTATCACTTACATAAATACTTGGTGTAATTTTCCATAAATCATAAGATGCTGGTTGAGTGAAAATATTATATTCTCTGATTTTAGAAAGGGCAAAAACGGGTCTTATTATTCGGTCAGTTTCCTCCACAAACATCGTTTTTTGCACATCCAAAACATCCATCATTTTATTGAACCGAAGGATAAAGTACGGTCTTTCTTCGGTTTTGCTTTTTACCTTGCAAGCAATCCAATCTATATGTTCTTTTCCAGTAAGATTATCATCAATCAACAATTTCAATTTTTCAGACATAAGAGGGAAAGCAAGGCTATTTGGTTGATAATCTAACCAAATTTCTTTCAAACTTGTCAAATCATTACTTTCGATAAGTCCGTTTCTACCAATAGATAGTTTAACTAAGTTTAATTCAAACGGCAATTTGTCAATACCATCCAAATCCGATATTAATAAATGAGCCAGTTTTACATTTTTGGGCGCAAACGCACTTGCACATGAAGAGTTTCCATCTTTCCAGTTTAATGAATAATATTTTTCCATTTTACCAACCTGATTTGCGTAAAAGTCCTGGATTTTTAATTACAGGTTGTTTTACATATTGATTAAATAAATTTAAAAATTCTGCTTGACTCCCTCTTGCTCCTAATTGTGCATCTTGCATTCCCTTCAAAACAAATCTATGATATTCATTAGGATGTCGCCCTAAATGTGGCAATGCTTGCTTATTCCAAGCTCCATTAAGATTTAAGCCAAATTCATCCGCAATTTTTGCCATTTGTCCAGTAAAAACACTATGCTTATTAGTTGCAAAATGATGGATTTGGGTAGGAAGGTCACTTCCACCCCCATAAATATCCCCCGTTTTATGCCCTGCAAAATTATCAGACCAAGCCGTTGAACCATCGGCTAATTGCTTTTCAACTGGTCCATAAATAGCATCTCCATTTCCTGCTCTAAACCATTTTCCATTAGATAGTTTTGACCAACCTTCCTCTCCAAGTGCAGTATTATTTCCAAATGAAAAAGTGCCATAACCGCTTGCTTTGGGTGAACCACTCCAAAAATTATTCCCCTTAAACCCTGCAATTGCACCATTAACAACACCACCCGCCAAACCACCAAAAGCTACATCTCGAACAAAACTCTTAGGGTCATATTTTTCATCATATCCAACAAAGTTTCCAATCCCCAATGCTACGTTTTGGGCTGCTGCTCCTGCTGCACCACTGGCTAATCCTGCCACAAAACCTCCAGCCCCAGCAACAGTTGCACTTCCACCTGCTGCTAAAAAAGCGGCTCCACCTGTTGCTGCTCCAATTCCCCCTGCAACTGCTCCAATCGCAAAACCTTTCCAAAATCCACCTGGTTTATTGGCATGAATAACACCGTTTATTATTCCACCGATAGCTGCTCCAATTAGAATATGTATAAACCTCCCATCAGGGTCAATATGACTCACAGGATTATTGGCACAGTAAGCAAAACCCGATACTCCTTTAAACTGGTCTTCGGGGTCAAAACTATTCATTCTCCCCGTTACGGAATCATAATCTCGCCAATCTAAAAGAATATTTCCAGTTAAATTATCCGTTTCCTTTCCCGAAACCAAATATTTATCGGACTGAATGCCAGACAATTGATATTCCGAACCTGCATTTACATTAGACCAAGGGTCATACGATTGTGATTGTGTTACAAAAGCAGTCCCCAAAGAATCTTTATAGCTTAAACGTAAATTACCTACATGGTCAGTATAACCATATTCAAGTTTTCCTGCCACCCAACGCCCTTCGGGATTTTGTACTTCTGAAACGGTGAAGTTATTTAAAGCAGGATTGTTTCCTGTGTAGGAGTACACCATTTCACCATCATAAAGGGTGTAGGTATCTACGCCATTATTGCTTACTTTTCGCTGTCTTCTTGTTCCTGTTGAAGTGTACCAATATTCTACGCTTCGGTTATTAGTGAAGGTAGTTTTCTTAACCAAATCTAAGAAATTATATTCAATAGTCGTTATTCCTTTGTTGGCATCGGCAGTCATTTTCCCATCTACCGAAAATGTATAGTCATTCCCTGCTACGTCTCTAAAATCATTGGCTTGTATATTTCCACTCACTCCATCATCAACCTTCTGCA
>JAAFIU010000007.1:0-50919 GCA_013298805.1 Cytophagales bacterium
AAAGAGAGGCTTTGTCTAAAGTAGCATCCACTTCCATTTGTAAGTCTTTGAAACCAATATTGGTTAATTCAACATCACAAGAAATAGTTACTTCTTCGCTGACCATCACGCCACCAGCTTCAATGGCAGTGTTCCAAGTTAAGCCCCAATCAGATCGATTAATTTTTCCAGAAACGGTAAACCCAGCTCTTTCATTTCCCCAAGGGTCATTGACAATTCCGCCAAAACCTACTTCCAACTTTACATTTTTAGTGATGCCTTTCATGGTTAATTCTCCCCATAATTCATGAACGCCTTCTTTGTCTGATTTCCCGATGGTACTCGACACAAAAATGATTTGCTTGAATGTTTTTACATCAAAAAAATCTTCACTAATTAAATGAGCATCACGTTTAGAATCACCCGTTGAGATAGACGCAGGGTCAATCCAAATATCAATTTCTGCCGTTTTGAAGTCTTTTCCAGTCGTATAAATACTACCATCAAAAATTTTGAAACTCCCTTTTACATGAGAAATCATCAAATGTCTTACCTTAAAAGCAATTTCAGTATGTGCTTGGTCGATTGACCATTTTGTTTGTTGTGTCATTATTTTATTCTGCCCGAAGGCGTTTAGAAGTTTTGTTAAATACTATGTTATAAAATCGGCAAAAACGTGGGTAGTGCTAAAAATATAATGCTGGGAACAATGGGTTTTAACCAATTGACATCAAAAAATCAATGGGTTAAAACCCATTGTTCTCTTTCAGGAGCAATACATTTATAGGACTGCCAAAACGTGCAAGGGTTTTCAATTCCCTACAACTCATCATATTCAATCTTTAAATTATTTTTTACTGACCAAACACCTGGAGCATTCCAAGCAATTCGTTCTGCTTCACTTTTTTGAAAAATTGAATTAACATTTCCATTCAAGGTTACATTGTTTCCTTCCACATCAACGGCAATTTGTTTATCATCAATTGACCAATTGCGTAATAAAGCCAATTCAATTCCTTCTTTTTCAACTTCATCCTGCGAATCAGGTTTGATGATGATATAATTCATCACCCCTTTTACACCAGCCAAAGTATGAATTGTTTTTTTAGCCGCTTCTTTTTGGTAATTCCAATGAACTTCACCTTCAAGCGTCACCCAACCATCTTCAACTTTCACTTTCACTTTATCTTTGGGAACAGCCCAATTAGCAGCTAATGCACTTATAACTTCATTAGCAACCTCAACATCAGTCTTTTTCCAGGTTTGGGCAAACTGAATTTGAATCTGCTCGACCACCGCACTAACACCCAAAACGTTCTTGGCAGCATCTTCGGCCTCCATTTTTTTTGCGTAGCTATCAACAGTTCCCGTCAGAGTAACAATACCATCTTTTGCCGTTACCCCAATTTCTGCGGCATTCAATAAAGGCTCCCATTTAATGGCATCTTGTACGTCTTTTTGCAAGCTTTCATTCGATTTCATAATCATATATTTTAGGTTGTGGAGAATTCCCTCAACGTAACAAAGTTGATACTCTTTCGATAAGTTTGTATTACAAAACTTTTGCTAAAACTTACAACATTCACACATTTTTAGTTTAAATTTGGTTATTGGGTATTCTGATAATCAATGAATTAGGTTTTATATAAGCTTTTACTTCTTTGATTTTTCCCAAATATTCCCCGTCGATTTGAAAGTGAAATTTCTTGCGTGATTTTATAGTTAATTCATTCGTATGAAAAATTTCTATTTTACTTTCATCATATTTTTCGTGTGAAAATAACATTTTGAAAATTTCCAATAATGACCGCTTTTTAATAATTACAACTTCAAATAAATCATCATCTAACCGTCCAATAGGATTGATTAATGCTCCCGTTCCATACATGGTAGCATTGGCGATGACAACCATAAAGGCAGTCTTATTTACTTTTTTATGCTCAACGTACATTTCAAGTTGCATTGGCGAATTTTTGAGCAAAACTTTAATGGATGCCAAGAAATAACCCCACATTCCACGACAGCCACTTTGTTTAAATCTTTTCATCAAATAGGCATTTAAACCAATATCACTCAGGTGAATACATAATTGGTCATTAACCATTGTGGTATGAATTTGTAGGTTTTTTCCGTTGACGGTAATATCCAACGCTAATATTGGGTCATCTGAAATGCCTAATTCTTTTGCTAAACCATTGGCAGAACCCGCAGGTAAAATTCCTAATACTATTTTTGAACCAATGAGACATTCAGCGACTAACTTTACTGTGCCGTCACCACCAACTGCTATGACTTGGTCGGGTTTGAAAGTTGAAATCTTAGCTTTAATCAGTTCAACGGTTGTATTAGGAACAAGGGGAAATAATGCTACAATATGGGTTTTATGAGTAAAATATTCAGTAATGATTGCATCCCAATCATTGGTATTACCTCCAGAAACGGAATTAATCACAAAAAATAATCTTTGTATATCTTTTGTATTCATAGTTTTGAGAATGAATTGATGTCAGTTTAAAATGCCCACTTGTTATCTGAATGAATCACAAAAAAGCTTCAAAAAACTATGAAAAAAACATCATACCAAGACAATTTCACTGTAAGAGTTTATCACGGTTATGGACACAAAGAAAATTTGGTGGTTTATGGTCATGTTTTGGCATTTAAGCCAGAGATAAAAAATAGATTTAGCAATAATGTTTTTTTGAATATCATTCACCTGATTCAATTATTTTTTGTAAAACCCATTCCGAATGTAAAAGTCCAAATGACGTGGGGAAATCAGCAATTGTTCAGTAAAACGGCAAAAGACGGGTTCTTTAAGTTTGAATGGAAGTCGGAACATCCTGTTAATGCGGGTTGGCATCCAATTATTATTCATACGTTAAGTAAAAATGGGAAGATTACAGCAACAGGCGAAGGTAAAATTTTCGTGCCTCATTCCACCCAATACGGATTTATTTCCGATATTGATGATACCGTTTTGGTTTCTCATTCTGCCCGAACAGGTAAAAAATTAAGGGTAATGTTTACGAAAAACCCCAGAAGTAGAAAAACATTTGCCGATGTAGTTAAATACTACCAAATGCTATCGCTTGCCCAAACGACGCCTGATTTGCTCAATCCATTTTTTTACGTGTCAAGTAGTGAGTGGAATTTATACGATGATTTGAATGAGTTTTTTAAGTTCAATGAATTACCCAAAGGAGCATTTTTATTGAATGAAATCAAGCAGTGGTATCAATTATTCAAAACTGGAACAACCGAGCATGAAGGAAAATTAATGAGAGTTTCCAGAATTTTAGAGGCTTTTCCGAAGCAAAGATTTATTTTATTAGGGGATAATTCTCAAAAAGACCCAGAAATTTACGTAAGTATTGCCAACAAATATCCCCAAAGAGTTGTGGCTATTTATATCAGAAATATTAGTTTAGAAAAGGAAAAGCTAACCAACGAAACCTTTAAAAAACTAAAAAATAAGGATATTTATACTGTACAATTTCAACACACCGACGAAGCTATTTTACATTCAAAAAGTATTGGATTGATTGACTTTTAGGCTAAATATTCAGCACTTAATAATTTGAAATTATCTGAAAACTGATAAACTCTTGGAATACCCGTTTCAAGGTTTATCCCTGAGATAGCCTCGGGTGAAATATTCTCTAAATACATCATTAAAGCTCGTAAACTATTGCCATGAGCAACAATTAAGATGTTTTTATTTTCCTTTAAATGGGGTTTGATGAAAGTTTTAAAGTAGGGAACAGTTCGGTTAAAAGTATCTTTGAGACTTTCACCGTTGGGAGGTTTAATCTCAAAACTTCTTCGCCACAAATGCACTTGCTCAACGCCGTAAATTTGTTCAGTTTCTGATTTATTTAAGCCCTGTAAATCACCATAATTTCTTTCGTCTAATTGTTTTGACTCGACAATCGGTAAATCTTCGCCAATTTCTTTCAAGACAATTTTTAAGGTATGAATTGCTCTGATGAGGATAGAAGTAAAAACCATGTCAAATTGGTAAGGCTTTAATAATTTTCCTGCTCGATGGGCTTCTAATTCACCTTGTGGCGATAAATCCACATCGACTTCTCCCGTAAATCTATTTTCAAGATTCCAGACAGATTGTCCGTGACGTAAAATGATGAGGGTTGACATAAAAGTGATGAATTATGAGAAATTTTGAAAAATAATGTACCTTATTTGATTTGCACAAACTTCCCGAAAGTTTAACCCACAATGGAATTGTTTCGGGAAGTTCAGCGGAAAATTCAAACATCACTTCTATATTTTCTAAAAAACCATACCTTCAATAAATCAGCAGTAATGATGTAGAATGTAACGATGGTAAGCATAGCTCCAAGCTGAAAAATTGGCAATGGTACTAAGCCTACTTCGTTGGCAACAAAAGGAACGTATGGCAACGCAACGGTTAAAACAAAACCCAAAATACTGAGAATGAACAAGTATTTACTGGGTTGGCTTTTGAAGAAATTTTTATGAGTTCGGATGATGAAAAGAATAAATAATTCAGTCAAGATTGATTCTACGAACCAACTGGTTTGAAATGAGGCTTCTTTAACTTTCAATACGTATAAAAGCGTAAGAAAAGTAAGAACATCAAACAGCGAACTGTGGATGCCAAAAATGACCATATAATTTCGGATAAATTTCAAGTCCCATTTTCCTGGTTTGGCTAATTGTTCATCATCAACATTATCAGATGCAATCGTTAAATATGGGAAATCAGTAATAAAATTGGTCAATAAAATTTGTTTGGGAAGCATGGGTAAAAATGGTAAAACCAAGGATGCAATGGCAACGCTAAACATATTACCAAAGGTAGAACCCGTGTTGATAAATATGTATTTCAGCGTATTGGCAAAGGTTTTTCGACCTTCTTTGATACCATCCACTAAAACCGACAAGTCCTTTTCCATCAATACAAAATCGGCTGCTTCACGGGCTACATCAACGGCATTTTCCACTGAAATCCCAATATCTGCTACATTAATAGCTGACACATCATTGATGCCGTCACCCATGTATGCCACCGTAAAACTTTTGCGAAGTGCTTCAATTATTCGACCTTTTTGTTGAGGTTCAATTTCGGCAAAAATATGGGTATGCTTAACCTTTTGTTCCAGAGCAATTTGACTAATATCGAAGAGTTCTTTGCCAGAAATAACAATTGGGTTTTCAATGCCAATGCTGATGCCAATTGATTTTGCCACATTTCGGTTATCACCCGTAATGATTTTTAAACCCACATTCAGTCTTTTTAAGTCGTTGATAGTATCGATGATTCCAACTTTTATCGGGTCGGATAGAAGCACAAAACCAGCAAATGTCATGGCGGTTTCATCTTCTTTTTGGATAGCATTTTGACTGATATTTTTATAACAAATCGCTATAACTCTAATGCCATTTACTCCGTAATTTTCAAATTGTGCCTCAATATCATTTTGATGTTTTTCATAAGATTCGATACTTCCGTCAGATAATTTTATTTGCGTACAAATTTCAGCAATTTGGATAAATGCTCCTTTGCTTATCAGCATCTTTTCTGAAGCGGTATCAACGGCAATACTTAATCTTTTACGAATAAAATCATAAGGAACTTCACCTATTTTTTCAGGTAAAGCATTGGAAATACTTAGTTTTTTTAGTGCTTCATCAATTGGATTTGCGTAACCCGACTCAAATTTGGCATTCCAGAAAGCGAGCATTTTTACAAATTCATTGTCTTCACCGCTATTGTCAACTACACCCTTTACATTAATTGCTCCTTCGGTAATTGTTCCTGTTTTATCGGTACAGAGCAGATTGACTTCGCCAAGATTTTGGATGGATGACAATTTTTTGACAATTACTTTTTTAGCCAACATTCTTTTTGCTCCTGCACTCATCGCAATAGTTGTGATGGCAGGTAATAATTCGGGAGCCATCCCAACCGCCAAAGCCAAAGCAAATAGGGCAGATTCAACTACACTTTTGTGGTTGAGTAAATTTACAGCCAAGATAAAAGCGGATAAAATTAATGTGATTTTCATTAAAAAATACCCAAATTCTCTAATGCCTTTTTCAAAACTGGTTTCAATATTTTTGTTAGTACTTTGTACAATACTTCCGAAAATAGTTTGGTCGCCCGTATTGATAACCAAGGCTTTAGCTGTTCCACTTACAATATTTGTCCCTTCCCAAATGCAATTGTTTCTTTGGGCTAATTCTGTTTTTTCATCTAAAATTCCAATTTCTTTGGCTACTGGATACGATTCTCCCGTCAAGCTGGCTTCATTCGCAAAAAGTTCGTTTGATTCTATCAACAAACAATCCGCAGGAATCATATCGCCTGCTTTAAAGGTCAGAATATCACCCGAAACGATTTGATTGGCGGGTATTTCATGGACAATACCCTCTCGGACAACTGTACATTTTAGGGCAATCATTGACTGTAATTTCTCAACTACTCTTCCTGCATTTCGTTCTTGAAAAAAACTCAATAAACCCGTGGATAGTACGATAAAGAGAATGATGATAACGTCTGAGTTATCGCCCAAAAATGCAGAAAGCACCACAGAGCCTATCAATAAAAGCATCAAAGGACTTTTGAATTGTCCCAAAAAAAGGAATAAGTCTTTCTCGAAATGCGTTTTTTGCTTTCGACTTACACCTGTATTTGCCAAGATGTCTTCGGCAGTTTTTTGTGATAAGCCATTGAGAGAACTATTCAGTTTTTGGACCCAATATTTTGAATCAAATTGCCAGAAATTATTAGTTTGAGTGGGTGTTTGCATGGTTGAGGGAAAGGGTTTTACAAAGAATAATTCATATATAAACGAAAATTTATCGTGCTACTATGATTTTTCTCATAAATATGGCTCATTCATACCTCAAAGCCTCAATCGGATTCAAATTGGCTGCTTTTCGGGCAGGATACCAGCCAAAAAATACTCCTATGACCGCTGAGAAAAAAAAGGAAAGCAAAACGGATGAAACTGAAATTGAAATGGGCCAACCGCCGAACTGAGCGACTAATCCTGAGGCAATTACGCCAATAAAAACTCCTATTAAACCTCCTAAAAAACTGATAAAAATAGCTTCAATCATAAATTGAATTAATACGTCTTGACTGGTTGCCCCAACTGCTAAACGAATCCCGATTTCACGAGTTCGTTCTATCACCGAAACCAACATAATATTCATAATACCAATGCCACCCACCAATAATGAAATACTGGCGATACTGGCTAATAAAATCGTCAATACTTTAGAAACACTTCCGAAAATATTACTTAGGTCAGATTGAGTTCTTACGGTAAAATCATCTTCTTGAGAAGCCATCAATTTATGTCGTTCACGAAGAACCTGCGTAATTTCATTTCGGGCATCATCCATCAATTCTTCTGATTGTGCCGAGGCGATAATCATACTCAAATTGGTAGTTGAAAGCATTCTTTTTTGTACCGTTGAAAATGGAGCAAGAATCACATCGTCTTGGTCGGTGCCAAAAGCACTTTGTCCTTTTTTCTCTAAAACGCCAATAATTTTGAAAGGAATTCTATTGATACGAATGAGTTCGCCGATGGGATTATTCCCTTCCCCAAACAGATTTTTAACGATTGTTTGTCCCACCACACAGACTTTAGCGGCACTTCTTTCATCACTTTCACTGAAACCACTTCCATTCTCAATAGTCATATTTCGGATTTGAAAATAGATATTATACACGCCATAAACCATTGTATGCCAATTTTGTGATGATGCAATGATTTGTGAGCCACGCTGCACCACGGGAGAAATGAATTTCACATCCTCACATCGTTGGGCAATAATATCAGCATCTTCTTTTTTGAGATTTTGTGAACTACCAGCTTCCAAATGTACACCGCCTTGCGAAATTGCCCCAGGCATAATCATCACTGAGTTTGTGCCTAAACTTGAAATAGAAGCAGTAATATTTTGCTTTGAACCTTCGCCTATGGCAAGCATGGCGATTACTGAGGCAACTCCAATGATGATTCCAAGCATTGTTAAAAACGTCCTGAGTTTGTTTTTGCTCAAAGAACGATACGCTATTTTTAATAGATTTGAAATTATCATATCGTTTCGGTTTTTAACTCTTCCATTTTTTTGAATTCTTCGGTGGCATTTTTTCGGTTGGCGACTTTGATGTTTGAAATGATTTTCCCGTCCTTGAAAAGAATGTTACTCAGAGCAAATTGGGCAATGTCAGTTTCGTGCGTTACCATCACAATGGTACTTCCTTTTTCGTTGAGTTTTTGGAAAATTTCCATGATTTCATAACTCGTTCGGGTGTCTAAATTGCCCGTTGGTTCGTCAGCCATGATAACAACAGGATTATTTACTAAAGCACGAGCAATCGCAACTCTTTGTTGTTGTCCACCCGATAATTGATTGGGCATTGAATCAATTCTATCGGCTAATCCAACTGATTTCAAGGCTTCAAAAGCACGTTCTCGGCGGTCTTTATTGTTTACTGAACCGTCATAAAGCAATGGCAATTCTACATTTTCAATGGCTGATGTTCGTGCTAAAATATTGAATGATTGAAAAACAAAACCAATTTTTTTATTCCGAAGTCCCGCCAATTGGTCTTTATTGAGGGTTTCAACATTGACTCCATCCAAAAAATATTCTCCCGAAGTTGGTAAATCAAGGCAACCAATAATATTCATAAAGGTTGATTTCCCCGAACCACTTGCTCCCATAATTGCCACAAAATCCCCCTTATTTATTTCTACAGAAACACCACCTAAGGCATTTACTACATTATCGCCCATTGTATAAACCTTCGTTAAATTCTTGACTGAAATATGAGTTTCCATGGGGAGTTAATTGTGAGTTGTTAATTTTTGGTTATAGGTTCTGAATTTTGGGAAAATTGTTCTGAATGATTTGTGAGGTTTGTGTAAAATTCGTAATTCACAATTAATCAACGTGTTTTTCTGGCAGGCATACTTGGCATGAATGGATTTTTGGTTGTAGTTTCAGCAGTTTTTTCTTTGCTGATGCCCAAAATAACGATATCATTAACTTTAAGATTTCCAGAAACTTCGGTAAAACTTCCATCAGTTATGCCTATCGTGACTTTATGTGGAATAATTGTTTCGTCTTGCTTAATCCAAAGAAACGCTTGATCACCTTCCGATAAACTTCCGATTCTTGCACTTTTGAATTGTATTTTTATTGAATCTGGCAGCGTTTTATCGTTTTCGTAATATTCGGCAGGAGGGATAAAATGGAAAGAGTTGGCAGGAACTTTCAGAATATTATTATGCTTTTGAACGATAATATTAATGTTGGCGGTTAGTCCTGGCATCAGTTTTAAAGCTTTATTGGGAGCATTTATGATAACGGTATAGTTCACCACATTTTGAATAACATTGGGCAATAATCTGATTTGCAATATTTTACCACTAAAAGTCTCATTCGGAAAAGCATCAACCGTAAATGTTGCTTGCTGACCAACTTTTACTTCGCCAATATCGGCTTCATCAACATTGGCTTGTACCTGCATTTTAGATAAATCATTGGCGATTGTAAAAAGGGTAGGCGTATTGAAACTCGCAATTACAGTCTGACCAACATCAACATTTCGAGAAATAATTTTGCCAGAAATCGGAGCGGTTATTTTGGCATATTTTAGATTTATTTTGGCTCTTCTCAACAATGAATTGGCTGATTTTACACTGCTTTGTGCTGATTTATAATTAGTTAGAGCTACGTCATAATCAGCACGGGGCAACACTAAAGAATCGTATAAAAGCTTGGTACGGTCGTATTCGGTTTTCATTTGATGGACTTCCAATTGGGCTTTTTCCATCGAAGCCATTGCATCTTCTTTGGTAGCTGCCAAAAAAGTAGTGTCAATCATGGCAATTAACTGCCCTTTTTTCACCACCGTATTCCAATCAGCGTACAGGCTCGAAATTACGCCCGAAACCTGCGTACCCACCTGCACGGTAGTATCAGCACTGATAGAACCCGTTGAGGTAACTATCAGGCTGATGTCTCCACTCTGAACAGGCGAAGTCTTCCAAGAAATGGCTTGGGTCTGGTTTTTGGTATAAAAATAGTATCCGAGTACGGCGGCAATAATGACCACAATCGACCAAATGATAATCTTGTTATTTTTCATTTTTGCCTCATTTCGTTTCAAGAATGCTTTTTTGGTCTTGGTATTCTTCCTTAGAAATATGCCCAGATGCAAAACGTTTTTTGAGAATATCCAATGGAGAATCCCTCTTTTTATCTTGAAAAGGCACATACAAAGGGGTAGCGAATATCCAAAGCATCATCACAAACCAAATGAACCACCAAATAAGGTGCATACCGTAGAAATTATAGCCGTTGTTAATCATAGTTTTAGGTTTAAAGGTTTATTCCTAAAGAATTTTAAGACTTAACAAAGGTGGGTGTCTTCAAGAGAAAAACGTTACATAAATCTGTAAATAGCTTACATTATTCACACATTAGGAACGTAGTGATTAGTGATTAGAAAATTTGTGAGATACTGGTTATTGACGGTCTTCGCTATCCCGTCTGACTATCGTCTGACTGACTCCAAGTATTAGGTCAGACGATAGTCAGACGAGATAGCCATACCATTCAAGAAATGGAAAACTCCTATTTAGTTTATTTCTTAAATTTCCTAATAAAGAGTTTAGCGAATTCGTACCAAATAACCGCTGTGAAACCGACCAAGACACAAAGCCCTAATTGTGATGGGTTTAACTGCTCAAATTTGAAGAATTTTGTGAGAGGTTTTACATATAAAATCATGGCTGACATCAAAACTGTGAGTCCAATGATTAAAATAACAAGATTATTTTTATAGGTTAAAGTAGTAAAAATTGAATAGTAGAATGAGCGATTTACCAATACCAAAAATATATTAGAAGTTATTAAAGTTGTGAACACCATTGTACGAGTTAGTCCTTCATCATGACCATTTTGAACAGAATATTGGTACATAAATAAAGTACCAACAGTAATGATTAAGCCCTGTAAAATGCTAAACGAGAGTTCTTTCCAACTAAAAAAGCTGGTAGTGAATGGTCGAGGTTTTTCGGTCATCGCATTTTTCTCTAAGGGTTCATTTTCGTATAAAATGGAACAGGTTGGTCCCATGATGATTTCTAAGAAAATAATATGAACTGGCGAGAAAATATTAGGATAAACCCAACCCAAAGCAAGCGGAATAAATACCGTAAGAATGATAGGAATGTGAATAGAAATGACAAAACGGAATGCTTTTTTGAGGTTGGCATAGATTCGTCTGCCCGCCGCTACGGCATTGACCATTTTTGATAAATCATCATTCACCAAAATCAGAGAAGCGGCTTCTTTGGCAATGGCTGTTCCTTTTTTACCCATCGCAATGCCAATATGAGCAGATTTGAGGGCAGGGCCGTCATTTACGCCATCGCCTGTCATCGCTACAATTTGATTATTGGCTTTAAGAGCATTAACAATTTTTAGTTTTGCTTCGGGAAACATTCGGGTAAAAATTTGAAATTCCATCACTTTTGCTTTCAAATCTGCCTCTGATAATTTCATTAATTCATCACCAGTAATACTTTTTTCATAACCCCTAAAACCAACTTGTTGAGCAATTGCGGTGGTGGTTTCGGCATTGTCGCCCGTAATGATTTTCACATCGATACCCGCTTTATAAAATTTCTCTAAAACGGCATGAATATTTTTCTTCGGAGGGTCATTAAAGGCAATAATTCCTTTAAAAACAAACTTGAAATCTTGTTGGTTTTCGGGAAAATTATCACCCGAAAAATCAGCTTCACCAACCGCTAAAACTCGATAACCTTCTGCGGATAAGGATTTAATCTGGTCATTTATTTCTTTCTTTTCGGTTTCGGATAATTCACAAATTGCCATAATTGCCTCGGCGGCTCCTTTGGCAGCAATGATTCTGTTCTTAGATTTATCTTCAAAAATATGCGTCATCATTGGTGGTTTTCCACTCAATGGATATTCGTGAATCATTTTGAAATTTGGCCTTTCATCATCCTTAAAAACTTGCTCATACGACTTGTGTAATGCCGTTTCCATAGGGTCAAATGGAATAGGTTCGCTCGCAAAAGTGGCAATTTTAATCAATTGCTTTTCGTCTTCGGTATTTACGTTTTCAATGTTGGTTATTTTCTTAGAACTTAACACAAAAATTCTCTCCAAGCTCATTTTGTTTTCGGTAATTGTACCCGTTTTATCCGTGCATATAACGGTTGCACTTCCCAATGTTTCAACGGTTTTCATTTGTTTTACCACAATTCCTTTCTTCATCAATCGCCACGCACCCACAGCCATAAAAGTGGTAAATGCCACAGGGATTTCTTCGGGTAAAATACTCATGGCTAAAGTTAAAGCCTTCAATAAACTATCCAGAAGGCTTCGAGAATGAAAATAATTAATGCCCCAAACTATTAAAAAAACAACCGCACCAATGATGACCATATTTTTTACAAAATGGTTAATTTGGAGTTCCAAAGGTGTTTTTTCTTCTTCAATATTAGCTAAACTTTTACCGATTTTCCCTAATTTTGTTTCAGCAGCAATGGCAGTTATGGTGGCAATTGCCAAGCCACTCGCAACAGCAGTTCCTTGAAAAACGAGATTATTTTCTTGAGAATTATCTTTAAAAACCGCTAAAGATTCTCCCGTTAAAATGGATTCATTTACAGAAAAATCATTGGAATGCACAATTATTCCATCGGCAGCAATAGAAGTTCCTTCTTCAATCATCAAGCTATCTCCAACCACTAAATCGGTGCTATTTATTTCAATTACTTCGCCATTTCTTATGACTTTGCATTTGGGTTGCGTAAATTCTTTCAGTTTTTCGAGGGCATTTCTACTTCTTGAATCTTGAAAAAGAGTTAAAACGGCTTCCAACAAAATGGCTGTTGCTAAAAAAATACCATCAGCTACGTCGCCAATTACAAAATAGATAGTAGAAGCCAACAACAGCAAAATAACCATTGGCTCTTTTGCAATGCTTTTGAGGGCATTCCAAAAACCACTTTCTTTTTTATAGTTAGTTTGGTTGCTTCCGTATTGTTTTCGTGAGGCAATAACTTGCTGATTGCTCAGTCCCTGAATGTTAAAATTGCTTTGTGTCATCATAATTAATCGTCACCAAAAACTTCTTTGGCAAGTTGTGTGTCTAAATGATAGAGGTCATTTCTGAAATTTAATTGTCCGTTTGAATCCACCCAAGCCGTAAAATAGGCAATATAAACGGGAACGGTTGGATTTAAACGAATGCCCGTTTGTGTATCAGTTTGTAAAATTTCGTTAACTTTTTCTGGATTCCAGTTTGGGGAATTTCTCAGAAGATAATTTGCCAATTTCAAGGGATTTTCTACCCGAATACACCCGTGACTAAACGCTCTTTGGGATTCAGAAAATAAATGTTTTGAAGGTGTATCGTGCAAATAGATATGGTAATTATTGGGAAACATAAATTTCATTTTGCCCAAGGCATTAATATTGCCAGGTTTTTGCCGAAAGTTGAATGGCAAATTATTTGAGGTATATTTATTCCAATTGATTTCATTAGGATTTAATTCTTTATCTCCCAAAAAAACCTCCATATCGTTGTTTTTCAAGAAATTAGGATTTCTTTTGAGATGACTTAGGATTTCATTTTTAGCTATACTCATCGGAACTCCCCAATACGGATTAAGGATAATTTGCGACATATTGCCTTTGAAAATACTCGTTTTTCGAGCCGTTTGTCCTACCACCACATTGGTTTCCCAAACTTGTTTTTGATTTTCAAAAATGTGTAATCTAAACTCTGGAATATTGATTAGCAGGTAATTATCCTCCATTTCAACGGGAATCCAACGCAAGCGTTCTAAATTCACCATCATTTGCTTGATTCTAAATTCAATGGGTTTGTTCAGTTCCGTTACTGTTTGGACATTTATTTTACCACTTTCTACCAAGCCCATTCTTTTCTGAAATTGCTTCACAGCAACGACTAAAGAATCGGTAAAATCAATGGTTTCATCATTAATTTTCAAATCTCCCATCAAGACTAAATGCTGTTTAACCTTCAATAAAACAGAGTCTTTTGAGCCAAGTATAAATTCTTTTTTTGAGGTATTAATAACAGGAAATCCTCCTTTGCGTTGAATGGCCCGGTACTGAATCAATTTATCTTTCAATCGAATATAATACTGATTTACAGGCTCTTGCACACGTTCACACTTTGCCGAAGACACCAAAGAATCTAATAAAATTTGATAATTTTTCTGTTTTCGAGGAATAAACCATTCTAAATCAAAGGTTTTCTTGCTTGTTCCGCCGTAAACTTTTTGGGCAAATCGAAAATAGGTTGAAGTCAGTAATAATTCTAATTGTTGAACTTGCTTTTTATTAGAAAGGAACTGCTTTTCGTTGGCATTTAAGAAAATTATTAACGAGTCTAAGTCATTATTTTTTAAACTTTTATCTTCAAAAACTTGCAGGTAGTTTTGGAGTCGGGCATGAAATGTACTTACTGCACAAGTTACCCCTCTTTGATTGAACCAAGCATATTGAAAGTTTCTATGCCCATAAAAGGTCTGAACTTCGTGTTGTACACTATCTGAAACTGCATATTTTTTATAAAATGAATCTAAAACCGTACTATCAAGCACCAATTCAGAAAAATTTTTAGAAGAATAAAGGGTAGAATCTGGGATTATATTGGGTGGTTTTTCGCTTTTATTTTGGCAATCTGCAAACGTCAAAACTATTAAAAACAATCCTAAAAAACGGTATGATTTTGAGGTTTGCAGAATGCGATTAAGCACCGCAATAAGGATTATTTCAACTATGAATATACAATAAACTTCCATTGGCGAGTACAGGCACAACCTGCGGTATAAGGGCTTGTGGGAGAGCTGGACAGCCAAAACTGCGACCAAGTCGTCCAAATTGTTTTACAAAAGTTGTACTTACATAATTTGCCCCGTGAATGATAATTTCACGACGGCGGGCGTTATCGTTAATGCCTTTTTGTAATCCATTTAATAATAATGCCAAACCATGTTTGGGGCTTTGAATGGGATTGCCAACCAAATAAAAACCTAAGCTACTTTGATGAGATTCTAAATCGTTGGAAAAAGAATGAGCGATATTATCTCCCGATTTTTTTCCGTGGGCAACCAAAGAGGAAAATAACAACTTTTTCTTGGCAATGTCAATCACAAAAAACCTTTCGGTGGTTGAAGGCAAAGCAAAGTCAACGATGGTGATAATGGGCTTAGCAGGATGAAATTCTTGATAACCTAAAAAGGATTTTTTAAAAGCCTCATAATTGACAACTCCGTTTAAATGGCAGTCTGCGTAAAGCGTTTTTATGTCATCTTTTTCATCAATCACTTTTGGTATTGATGTTCTTACAGGACTAAAATTGATAAATAATGCAAGGATATGAATGAGTAATTGCATAATTGAAGATTGGGGTTTATACTATTTCATAGATAACACTATAAATTACCAATTCATTGCATATACCTCAAAATCAATATTTTATTTTGACAAAGGTGCTTCGTTTAGAGGTTTTTATTACAACAGGACGAAAATTGCATTTCTCAAACTATTTGTGTAGTTTTTGATAGCTTCCAATGTCAATGTAACCTTTTCTGTGTCTGTGATACTTATAAAGTGTTATTTTCGATGTACGGTCGCAAGCCCCTTATTGGGCCTAAAGTAAGATATTATAGCGTAAGTTTCTGTAATTCAACAAGTTGTCTTCAATATTTTTCATTTAATTTATTTCATAAACCACTCATTGTCAACTACTTAACTTTCTTCAATTGTATTCAACTTTTCCCTCCCTCTTTTCTTATTAAATCCCTTCACTTGTACCCCAGCAAAAGTTAATATTTTGTAGAAAGTTCTTCGACTTCCAATTTGAAAAGTCTTCAAAATTTGGGTTGTAGATTGTTTTTCAGCATCGTAGAGTTCTTTCACTTATTCCGCAATTTCTTGATAAGCTGGTTACAAGCCCTCGGGACGACCAACGTTTGAGTGCATCAAAAAGTGTGGGGTAATCATGCCTCCAACTTGATTTCAAAAGGTTCATTTAAAAGTTTTGTTGCCCTAAAATTGAGATATTTCTTTATAAATTCTCCTTCACAATGAGTGCATTAAAAAGTGTGTGGCAAGTTTTTATAGGCTGTGAGAAATTAGAAATTAAGCAGTTCAGTTGACTACCTAACAATGATACACAAAATTTTAATTTAGCTTGCCACACACTTTTTGATGGACTCCAAATTTATGGGATTCTTAGCATTTGATCTGTGAACCAAAATCACTTGTATAAATGTATTCAGAACAACTTTTTAGTTTAGAATCCTTCTTCTATTAATTGTTATTTTATGGGCATCTGATTCCCTTATTAAAATAATAGCGAAGCTTAAAGTTTGAAGTCCAATAGGCATCGTTCCCGACATTACCACGTTCAGGTATAGGATTGGGGTATCCAATGGTTGGGGGTAAGCTTTTGGCGGTTCCATTGTAAGTTGAAAAACCTTGACGATTACTGATCATATTAAAACTCTCCATTCTACTTTCGCCCGTTCTGGCATCAAATACTTCCGTACTTCTGTTTTCAAAAGGAATATTATCAGCTTGGTAAGGCATTGAGATAATATCGTCTAAAGCGTCCGAAAATGTTATTCGGTAGCAAATTTCTGCAACAAAATCCAGTCTTTGACTAAGTTTTTTCCTGATTCCAAAGCCTAATGGGATACTTAACCCAAGCGATGGGTTTATATTTGAAACGTTTACATTTACCCAATCTCCCAATTGATTATTTGTTTTATCAAACTTATCCCGTACTTGTGGGGAACTACTGTATAGTGCTACCCCAGCTAATAAATACGGCATTACGTCTGGTCTATTTCGCCTACGGTTACTAAAACCGTTCTTCAAGTTTAGCATCCCTATTACTGATGCTTCTTTAAGATCGTTTTTGAAGTGTAAATTTCTTAAAAACTGTAAATCAAAAGCATCAGATTGAGGGTTTGCAGCCATATTTTTACTGGTATATGTAAAATCGTCTGCTGAAATCCTAATCCAAGAAAATCCAAGCCTTGCAGAAAGAAAAGGGGAGAATTGATAGATGATGTTAGATGAAAAGTTCCATCTCACGGTAGAAATATACGAATATAAATTATTACTGGGATGTATATCGCCCAAGTAACTGGCCGTACCAGAGCCAATTTCAACAGCTATGTTTTTATCAAAACGTTCTTGTGTAGGTGTTAGATTTCGTCGTTGAGCGTAAGGACTCAGTTGATAAAGAAACAAAAGAAGGAAAAGATATTTTTTCATATTTTTTAAATGTTAATTACTCAATAAGTCACCTTTTCAGATTCACTTATTGAGTAATTAACAAAATTTTATTTTAGTATTTAGAAGCCACCTTTACAACACAGCGATTACCTTTATCGTCGTAAATGATTACAAAACCTGTACTATGCAATGGTGTATTGATACTGATACTGTATAGACCTGTTTCCTTTTGAATATAGTTATGGGTAATTTCGTCCCCTAACACGTTGTAAATTTTGATTTCTTTCGCTTCAATATTTTTGAAATATAGATTAAAGTCTGAAAATCTCTGCAATGGATTCGGGAAAACGGTACATTCTATTAAATTACCAAACTCAACTTGTTTAGCGTCAAATATTTTACGAGTTCCATCTTTATCAATGTAGATAATTCTGTAACAATTTATCCCCCCCATCGGGAAGTTGTCAATAAACTCATAAGCACTACCTGTACCATTGGCTCTTACTTGCCCAATTTGCTCAAAGTGAACGCAGTCCTTACTTCTCTCTACTATAAAGTAATCGCTTCGCACCTCAAGGTCAGTATTCCAAATAACGCTTGCAGATTTCTCGTCTCTTTTTTTAACATCATACACTACATTTGTGGCATATTTATTGGCAGTTGCTCCAATTTCTGCGGTTTGTAACAGGTTAAACTGTAAGTAAAAGCTTTCTGGAGTAAATGTACTACCCGTGATATTCTTATAAAGTACCTCGCTTCTTCCAAGTACAAAATTGTCATTATCCTCAAATCCACAGTTTTCCCGAACACCTTTATAATGAACAATATTAAAATCATTAATCGTCAGTGAAGGTAAGTTGCTCGCTTTTTTATAATCGTTGAATTCAGTATTCAAATAGTATAACCTTACCGAAACCCCAAGATCCAAAGTATCCTTCACTGAACTTTTTATGTCAAAGTAGCGACTCATCAGCTTCGTTCCTAATAAGGTTGTCGGAATATTATTAGCACCATTTCCGTAGTGTCTAATTTTTAGCGTAACCTTACCTAAATTCTGTCCGTTAGGGTTTATCGAAGCATATAATCTTCCGTATTTGTCGTAAAGATTATACCACTTATTACCTTTCACTGTATCCGCAATCGCTTCAAAGCAATCAATACTACCCACTACAAATAATGCAGGGTCTTCATCATCTTCATCATGCTTAGCCACAATACCGCCTACCGTATCAAATCTACCATCACCGTCACCAAAAATGGTATCGTCCGTTGGTGTATTTTCTTTTCCACCAATATCGTTATTTGGATTTTTATCAAATCGGCTATCAATATCATTATAAGCGACAATTTTCCCGGCTTTATCAAGTGTAGTTTTGAATATTTCAGCTTTGTTGACATAAGCTCCAATTTGTGTGGTAGGTTTTATCTTTACAATAATTTCAAATTTTGTACTATCACCCCCAGCCAAACTGTCAATACGAGTTACTGCATTCGTATCAATTAAAATAACCACTTTATTAACAGTGAAAATAGTATCAATTGAAGAAATCCAACGTTGGTTCAAATTTGTGGATTTTATCAAGGTAGTTCCCTTCGGTAGATAATCTACAACTTCAATGTTGTATGCTTTACGAGACTTACATTGATTGAAAACAGCAATTTCAAATCTAACCGAGTCATTCGGCATGTAAACCGCCGTTACTGGATTTGAAATGAGTTTTTTGCGTAAAGCTAAGTCGTAACAATTATCTTTTGGCAATATAACACGGAATAAGGCCGGGTCTTCATCGTCTTCATCGTGCTTAGGATTAATGCCGCCCACAATGTCGAATCTACCATCCCCAAATATTTCATCATCAGTAAGCGAATTTTCTTTTCCACCAATGTCGTTATTGGGATTTTTATCAAAACGACTATCATTATCGCTAAAGATTGCAGATTTTCCTATCTTATCAAGTGAAGCTTCGAAAATCTCCGCCTTATTGATGAACGTCCCCACTGGAGTTGAAGGTTTTATCTTTAGCAAAATCACAAATTTTGTACTATCTCCCCCTGCTAAGCTATCAATTCTGGTTACTGCATTGGTGTCAATAGAAATAATTGCTTTGTTAGCATTGAACAAGGTATCAATCGACGAAGTCCATCGCTGATTAATGTTCGTATTCTTAATCAACGAAGTACCTTTTGGAAGGTAGTCAACTACATCAATATTGTAAACTTTACTGTTTTTACATTGATTAAAAACGCTAATTTCGAATCTCACTGAATCACTGGCTAAATATTGCTCTTGCATCAATGGATTTGTAATTATCAAACGCTTTCTCAGTGCTAAGTCAATACAATTATTGCCAGATACCGTGATAAGAACTGGGTCTTCATCATCTTCATCATGTTTAGGATCGACACCACCAATTACATCATATCTGCCATCACCGTCACCAAAGATGGCGTTGTCCGTTGGAGAATTTTCTTTACCACCAATGTCATTATTCGGGTTTTTGTCAAAACGGCTATCAATGTCTGATGTAACATGATTTTTACCAAACTTATCCAAGTCAGTCCCAAAAATTTCAGCTTTGTTAACTAAATTACCAATTTGAGTATTTGCATTAATGCGAAGCGAAATTTTTAAGGTTACACTATCTTTGGCGGATAAACTGTCAATTCTACTCACGGCATTAATATCACTTTGCTTCCATTGATTACTGATACCTTCAAAAGTCATACCTTGAGGAATGTAATCAACCACATCAATATTATAGGCCTTCAAGTCACCTTGATTGAAAATGGTCACATTGAAAGTAACTAAATCATTTGGCTTGTAGGTCCTGTTCGTATCAGCAACGGTTTTTCGTAATGCAAGGTCAAAAACGGCTGGCGTACAATTATTAACCACAATACTAACCGAAACTCTTTCACTTTCGCAACCATTGGGCGAAAATTGACTGATGAAATAAGTCTTTTTACCAAGTGAATTTGCATTTGGTACCGAAATCGGTGAGCCATTGCTATCATACCATTGTAATCTATTCTCTTTGTCAAAGCTGATATTTGTTAATGGAAGAGTACTTCCCATACAGACAAATATCTCGCCTGAAACAGTTGGCGGTTGAATAACTTTTCCTTCAACCAATACTACATTTTTTACATCTGTACACCCATAGTAATCTCTTACTGTTAAAGTATAAGCTCCCGCACTTAGGCCGGTGAAAATATTATTAGTTTGGAAAGTAGTTCCATCAATTGAATAGCTGTATGCTGAAGTACCGCCCGTAGCAGTTAAACTAATTTGTCCCGAAGAATTTGCTTTACACGTTAAGTTTGTTGGTGTTGCTACCAATGTCAGTAGATTCGGTTCGGTTAAAGTAGTATTTACCGTTGCAGAACAAGAATTTGCATCTTTTACCGTCAAGGTATAAGCTCCCGCACTTAGGCCGCTGAAAACATTACTGCTTTGGAAAGTAGTCCCGTTAATTGAATAAGAATAATTGGTTGTTCCGCCTGTCGCTGTTAAACTAATTTGACCCAAAGAATTTGCTTTACAAGTTAAATTCTTTGGCGTTGCCGAAACACTCAAAAGAGCAGGTTCTATCAATGTTGCATTTACCGTTGCAGAACAAGAATTTGCATCTTTTACCGTCAAGGTATAAGCTCCCGCACTTAGGCCGCTGAAAACATTACTGCTTTGGAAAGTAGTCCCGTTAATTGAATAAGAATAATTGGTTGTTCCGCCTGTCGCTGTTAAACTAATTTGACCCAAAGAATTTGCTTTACAAGTTAAATTCGTTGGCGTTGCCGAAACACTCAAAAGAGCAGGTTCTATCAATGTTGCATTTACCGTTGCAGAACAAGAATTTGCATCTTTTACCGACAAGGTATAAGCACCTGCACTTAGTCCAGTGAAAATATTACTACTTTGGAAAGTAGTCCCGTTAATTGAATAAGAATAATTGGTTGTACCGCCTGTCGCTGTTAAACTAATTTGACCCAAAGAATTTGATTTACACGTTAAATTCGTTGGCGTTGCGGTTAGACTTAATAGCGCAGGTTCAGTTAAAGTCGCATTGACCTTTGCAGTACAAGCATTAGCATCTTTTACTGTCAAGGTATAAGCTCCCGCACTTAGGCCGCTGAAAACATTACTGCTTTGGAAAGTAGTCCCGTTAATTGAATAAGAATAATTGGTTGTACCGCCTGTCGCCGTTAAACTAATTTGACCCAAAGAATTTGCATTACAGGTTAAATTCGTTGGAGTTGCTACTAAAGACAGTACATTTGGTTCGGTCAATGTAGCATTGACAGTTACAGTACAAGCATTAGCATCTTTTACCGTCAAGGTATAAGCACCTGCACTTAGGCCAGTGAAGATATTACTGCTTTGGAAAGTAGTCCCGTTAATTGAATAAGAATAATTGGTTGTACCGCCTGTCGCTGTTAAACTAATTTGACCCAAAGAATTGGCTTTACAGGTTAAGTTTGTTGATGTTGCTACCAATGTCAATACATTCGGTTCAGTTAAAGTTGCATTTACGGTTGCGATACAAGCATTAGCATCTTTTACCGTCAAGGTATAAGCACCTGCACTTAGGCCGCTAAAAACATTACTGCTTTGGAAAGTAGTCCCGTTAATTGAATAAGAATAATTGGTTGTACCGCCTGTCGCTGTTAAACTAATTTGACCCAAAGAATTTGCTTTACACGTTAAATTCGTTGGCGTTGCTACTAAAGACAGTACATTCGGTTCGGTTAAAGTAGTATTTACCGTTGCAGAGCAAGCATTAGCATCTTTTACCGTCAAGGTGTAAGTTCCCGCACTAAGTCCCGAGAAGATACTACTTGTTTGGAAAGTAGTGCCATCAATTGAATAGCTGTACGGTGAAGTACCACCTGTAGCTGTTAAACTAATTTGTCCCGAAGAATTTGCTTTACAAGTTAAGTTTGTTGGTGTTGCTACTAAAGTCAGCACATTTGGTTCAGTCAAAGTAGTATTTACCGTTGCGATACAAGCATTAGCGTCTTTTACCGTCAAGGTGTAAGCTCCCGCACTAAGTCCCGAGAAGATACTACTTGTTTGGAAAGTAGTGCCATCAATTGAATAGCTGTACGCTGAAGTACCACCTGTAGCTGTTAAACTAATTTGTCCCGAAGAATTTGCTTTACAAGTTAAGTTTGTTGGTGTTGCTACTAAAGTCAGCACATTCGGTTCAGTTAAAGTTGCATTTACGGTTGCGATACAAGCATTAGCATCTTTGACCGTCAAGGTATAAGCTCCCGCACTTAGTCCCGAGAAGATATTACTTGTTCGGAAAGTCGTTCCATCAATCGAATAGCTGTACGCTGAAGTACCACCCGTAGCCGTTAAACTAATTTGACCCAAAGAATTGGCTTTACAAGTTAAGTTTGTTGGCGTAGCCGAAAGACTCAAAAGAGCAGGTTCAGTCAAAGTAGTATTTACCGTTGCAGAACAAGCATTGGCATCTTTTACTGTTAAGGTATAAGCTCCCGCACTAAGTCCCGAGAAAACATTACTTGTTTGGAAGGTCGTTCCATCAATCGAATAGCTGTACGCTGAAGTACCACCCGTAGCCGTTAGACTAATTTGTCCCGAAGAATTGGCTTTACAAGTTAAATTGGTTGGCGTTGCCGAAACACTCAAAAGAGCAGGTTCGGTTAAAGTTGCATTCACCGTTGCAGTACAAGCATTGGCATCTTTTACGGTCAAAGTGTAATTTCCCACACTGAGTCCCGAGAATATACTACTTGTTTGGAAAGTTGTTCCATCAATCGAGTAGCTGTACGCTGAAGTACCACCCGTAGCCGTTAGACTAATTTGTCCCGAAGAATTGGCTTTACAAGTTAAGTTTGTTGGCGTAGCCGAAAGACTCAAAAGAGCAGGTTCGGTTAAAGTTGCATTCACCGTTGCAGTACAAGCATTGGCATCTTTTACGGTCAAAGTGTAATTTCCCACACTGAGTCCCGAGAATATACTACTTGTTTGGAAAGTTGTTCCATCAATCGAGTAGCTGTACGCTGAAGTTCCGCCCGTAGCCGTTAAACTAATTTGACCCAAAGAATTTGCTTTACACGTTAAGTTTGTTGGTGTTGCCGCAAGACTCAAAAGAGCAGGTTCAGTTAAAGTCGCATTGACCGTTGCGGTACAAGCATTAGCATCTTTTACCGTCAAGGTATAAGCACCTGCACTTAGGCCAGTGAAGATATTACTGCTTTGGAAAGTAGTGCCGTTAATTGAAAAAGAATAATTGGTTGTACCACCAGTAGCCGTTAAACTAATTTGTCCCGTTGCGTTGGCCTTACAAGTTAAATTGGTTGGCGTTGCCGAAACACTCAAAAGAGCAGGTTCTGCCAATGTTGCATTTACCGTAGCAGAACAAGAATTTGCATCTTTTACCGTCAAGGTATAAGCACCTGCACTTAGGCCGCTGAAAACATTACTGCTTTGGAAAGTAGTCCCGTTAATTGAATAAGAATAATTGGTTGTACCGCCTGTCGCTGTTAAACTAATTTGACCCAAAGAATTTGCATTACACGTTAAATTCGTTGGCGTTGCTACTAAAGACAGTACATTTGGTTCGGTCAATGTAGCATTGACAGTTACAGTACAAGCATTTGCATCTTTTACCGTCAAGGTGTAAGCTCCCGCACTTAGGTTCGAAAAGATATTACTTGTTTGGAAAGTAGTTCCATCAATCGAGTAGCTATATGCTGAAGTTCCACCCGTAGCCGTTAAACTAATTTGACCCGAAGAATTTGCGTTACAAGTCAGATTCGTTGGTGTTGCCGTTAGAACGATATTTGATACCGTAACTGTAATTGTATTGGAGTTATTACTTATACATCCGTTTTCACTACACGTGGCATAGTAACTTGTAGTACTTGTTGGAGATACATTCAAAGGACTTCCAGTGCCAACCTGAGTATTTGTCGAGGCATTTTTCCAGCTTATTGTTCCAGTGCAATCCGAAGTTAAACTGATGTCAGTATTCGCTCCTCTACAAATAGTTGTTGAACCAGACACAATTGGTGTACTTGGTGTTGGATTGACCGTGATAGTTATAGAAGTTCTATCTGTTTCACAAGAAATAAGTGGACTTGAACCAACTACTGTATATATCCGAGCCGAGTAATAAGTCTGAGTTGAATTGATAACAGGTGTGTTGTATATTTCATTTCTTGTTCCTGTTGTTGGTGAAAGCAGACTCAAACTTGTAGCAGAATTGTACCAATTAAATGTACCTAAATTTGAAGTACTATTTGCGGTAAGTCGCACCGAACCACTTCCACAAATACTCATCGAAGAGGCTACAATTGTTGGCTGAGCTGATAGTCCGTAAGGGTCATAGACGGTAATTATATTAGAAGTTTTTGTACAAAACTCTGACACAACAGTAACCGTATAATCTCCAGCAGCTGAAGCATCATACGTAGAATTATTAGCACCAGATATTGGACTTCCATTCAGATTCCATTGATAGGAATAAGACCCAATTCCTCCGACTGGAGTTGATGTCAAAGTCGTAAATTTATTTATTTGTCCCATCCCACAAAAATAACTATTCCCAGAAATAGATACCGAAAGTGGCGGGGTAACCTCAACCTTTCCTATGCCTAAGTTTATACATCCAAACTGAGATGTTACAGTGGCTGTAATTACGGTAATTTGTGTTGAAGTTGAGACATTATTTAAAACTCCACTGATCGAAGTGGCACTTCCTGAGGCAGGTAACCCCGTCAAATTTGAAGTATTATCTCTGCTCCAAGTGTAACTCGTTGTTCCCGCAACGGATTTTCCATCCGAAATATTCAAGGTCACATTGTCACCACTACACATATTTACTACATCTGGTGTCACAACACCTCGAGGCGTCGGATTTACAGTGATCGTAAATGACTTAGAGTTGCCTATACAAGTAAGTCCGTTATTTGAGTATGATGGTGTTACAGTAATGGTACTTGAAACAGATGTTGATCCATTATTTATTACCGAAAATGCTCCAATATCCCCAGTTCCGCTAAGTGCTAAACCAATACTTGAGTTACTATTAGACCAAGAATATACAGATCCTGCCACGGTTCCTGCAAAACTTATTGCATTAGTAGTTGCACCATTACATAAAGACTGATTGGAAATATTATTTACAGTAGGGGTAGGGTTTACGGTTATGGTAAAACTCTCAGAGGTATTTGTACAAGTTACACCGCCGTTCGTAAAATTAGGAGTAACAGTAATTGTTGCTAAAATTGGAGAATTAGTAACATTAGTTGCTGTAAATGATGCAATATTCCCCGATCCACTCGCTGACAAACCAATACTTGCATTGGTGTTGGTCCAATCATACGATGTCCCTGGAACAGCACCCGAAAAATTAACAGTTGTCGTTGCTGTGCCATTACACAAAATTTGCTCAGCAATTGGATTTACCGTTGGAATTGGATTAACAGAGATGGTAAAACTTTTTGAAGAACCTGTACAAGTCAAACCATCATTGTTGAAAATTGGAACAACCGTTATGGTTCCAATATTTACAGCTGTACTGGAATTAGTTGCAGTAAAGGCAGCTATATTACCTGTTCCGCTTTCGTTTAATCCAATACTTGTATTTGAGTTATTCCATGAATAAACAGTACCGTTAACATTTCCTGAAAAAATTATAGGGGTCGTTGATGACCCGTGGCATAGTGTTTTATCAGAAACTGTGTTTACTGTAGGGATTGGATTCACAGTAATGGTAAGGCTTTGGGGACTACCAGTACAAGTCACTCCACCGTTACTAAAAGTAGGAGTCACACTAACTGTCCCTGATATAGGGGCATTCGTGGCATTAGTTGCGGTAAAAGCAACAATATCTCCAGAACCACTTGCAGATAGTCCTATGCTCGTGTTTGTATTTGTCCAAGAATAGGTTGTGCCTGACACTGCACCAGAAAAATTTATTGCTGTGGTATTTGACCCATTACAAATGGTTTGATTTGAGACTATATTAACCGAAGGGGTAGGGTTAACCGTTACCGTAAAATTTTGTGAAGAACCAGTACAAGTAACACTATTGTTGGTAAAGGTTGGTATCACTGTAATAGTGCCTGAAATTGGCGTATTGCTCGAATTTGTTACAGTAAAAGTAGCGATACTTCCTGTGCCACTTGAAGCTAAACCAATATTTGAATTGGTATTAGTCCAAGCATAAACAGTTCCCAAGACTGCACCCGTAAAATTCACAGCGGTTGAATTAGCACCATTGCAAAGTGTTTGGCTTGAAATAGTGTTTACAGCTGGAATGGGGTTAACCGTAATGGTAAAACTTTGTGGTGAGCCACTGCATGTTAACCCATTATTTGTATAAGATGGAGTAACGGTAATCGTTGATAAAATTGGCGAACTTGTCGCATTAGTAGCTGTGAAACCAGCAATATTTCCTGTCCCATTGGCAGTCAATCCAATATTTATGTTTGAATTTGTCCAAGCATAAGTGGTCCCTGTTACTGTCCCTACAAAATATACATCAGTGGTTGAGATTCCATTGCAAATAGTTTGGTTACTGATTGTGTTAACTGTTGGAGTTGGATTAACCACAATCGTAAATATTTGGGATGCTCCAGTACAAGTAATCCCATTGTTAGTATAAGTTGGCGTCACGACGATGGTAGCCGAAATAGGTAGAGTACCTGAATTAGTTGCACTGAAACTTGAAATATCCCCAGAACCACTTGCTGCTAAGCCAATACTTGTATTGGAGTTAGTCCAAGAATAAAGAGTTCCTGCAACCGCACCAGAAAAATTAACCGCCGTAGTGTTTGACCCGTTGCATAAAGTTTGATTGGGAATTGATACAACTGTTGGAGTCGGATTTACAGAAATTGTAAATGTTTGTGATGTGCCAGTACAAGTTAGCCCATTATTTGCGAATGAAGGAGTAACAGTTATGCTACCCGAAATAGGTATGATTCCTGAATTGGTAGCACTAAATGAAGCAATATTACCAGTCCCACTTGAGGCTAAACCAATGCTGGTGTTGGTGTTGACCCAAGAATATACTGTACTCGGCACTGTGCCTGAAAAACTCACGGCTGTTGTGGCTTCACCGTTACAGAGTGCCTGATTCATTGTTAAAGCAACATTCGGAATTGGGTTTACCGTAATGGTAAAACTTTTAGGAGTTCCGGTACATGTAGTTCCATTATTTGTAAAAGTGGGTGTTACTGTGATGGTACCTGAAATGGGAGCTGTTCCCGAGTTCGTAACAGTAAAAGAGGCTATATCACCTGTACCTGAGGCTGCTAATCCAATCCCAGTATTTGTATTAGTCCAAGAATACACCGCTCCAGTTGTTGCTCCTGTGAAGGCAATCGCAGCACTTGCCGACCCCTTACATAAGGTTTGATCAACAATTGTATTTACACTTGGAACAGGATTAACTGTAACAATTGAGGTTGATGACGAACTTTTACAAGTCAATGCTGCAATTTCGCAATTTGCATAATAAGTTGTTGTAACACTCGGTGTAACGGTTGTTGGAGTCAAGGGTGATGTCAGGGTGGCATCTGAGTACCAATTGATTACTCCCGTGGCACAAGTTCCAGATAAGGTTGTACTTTCTCCTAAACAAATGGTAGGAGAGGTCGTTACTGGAGATGCCGGATTAGCCGTTATGGTAACAGTAAGACTTTTTAAGCATCCTCGGGCATCGGTAACATCTACCGTGTACGTCCCCGCAGCTAAACCATTAAAAGTATTTCCCCCCCAGGTTCCGCCATTGATTCGAAAACTGTAAGGTGACGTTCCCCCACTACCAGAAACCGAAATCGTTCCGGTATTACCAATGATACAATTATTTTGATTTACTAATGTTATGGCTAAATCAGGTACTGAATTAACGGACACATTGTTTGTTAAAGTACATCCGTTAGCATCCTGAACACTTATGGAATAAGCCCCTGATGATAAGTTATAAAATGTATTTGAAGATCCATAAGCACCACCATTTAAATTGTAACTTAGAGGAGCAGTACCACCCGAACCAGAAAGTTTAATAATACCATTATTACCTGAAGTACAATCATTAGTGGTTTCAGAATTAAGTACTAATGGATCATTTTGAGTAACTGTTACACTCTGTGTATTTCCGCATCCCTTGCTGTCTTTTACAGTAATGTTATAGGTTCCTGCATTAACACCAGAAAAAATATTTCCTGCTTGAAAAGTTGTACCATTATCTTTAGAATAAGTTTATGAGGGCGTACCACCACTGGTGTTTGCAATAATCGTTCCTTTACCCAGTCCTGCACAGGTAATATTTCCTGCAGTTACACTTAAAGTTGGATTTTGATTTACAATCACCGCAACAGTTACTCTACTCGTTTCACAACCATTTAAAATTTGAGAAACGTAATAATTAGTTGTCCCTACTGTCGTGGACGTTGGAGTTGGTGCAACAGTTGTTGCGATTCCTCCTGTGGCAACATTATACCATAGTACAGTAGCTCCAGATGAACCCGTTGCTGAAAGTTGCGAAGTTGCATTTCCTTGACAATATTCAACTGAACTCGCCAGTGGTACAGCAGGTGTAGGATTAACGGTAATTGTTAGATTGGCGGATGAGCTTTTACAACCCGCACTGCTCACACAAGCTACGTAATAAATGGTTGTAATTGTTGGACTAACTGGATTTGTCACAACGGTCGTTAGTGCAGCATCATTATACCAAGTTACTGTTCCTGTACTACAAGTTGCTGTTAAAGTTGAGGTTTGTCCTGAACAAATGGTAGTTGGGCTCGCTGATACCAAGGTTGGTGCCGTTGGTGTTGGATTTACAGTTACAGTCACATTATCAGAAGGGCTTTTACACCCTAAACTGCTAACGCACGAAACATAATAAATAGTTGTTGAAGTTGGACTCACAGAGTTTGATACAACTGTAGTCAAGGTTGCGTTACTGTACCATGTGACTGTTCCCGTAGCACAAGTGGCAGAAAGTGTTGAGTTTTGTCCTAAACAAATAGTTGATAGGTTTGCCGTTGCTCCAGTCGGAACTGTGGGTGTTGGATTTACGGTCACGGTAATATTTCCCGATGTACTTTTACAACCTGCACTGCTTACGCATGAGACATAATAAGTAGTCGATACAGTTGGACTAACAGGGTTTATTACAGCCGTATTTAAAGATGCATTAGTATACCAAGTTGCCGTTCCAGTGGCACAAGTAGCAGATAAAGTCGAGTTCTGACCTGAACAAATGTTTGCTGGACTTGCTGATATGGATGTTGGTACAGAAGGTGTTGAGTTGACAGTTATAGTAACGTTTTCTGAAATACTTTTACAACCAGCACCACTCACACAAGCAACATAATAGGTCGTTGTTACTGTTGGGCTTACAGGACTTGAAATTATGTTTGTCAAAGCAGCATCACTGTACCAAGTAACTGTTCCTGTAGCACAAGTTGCAGCAAGTGTTGAGCTTTGTCCTGAGCAAATCGTACTTTGGCTGGCGGAGACTGCCGTGGGTGCTGATGGAGTGGGATTAACCGTCACCATCGCACTTGAAGAAATACTTTTACACCCTGTACTACTTAAACAAGCAACGTAATAAGTAGTTGTAGTGGTTGGACTCGCCGGGCTTGGACTTGAAATTATGGTTGTCAATGAAGCATCACTGTACCACGTAACTGTTCCAGTGGCACAAGTGGCTGAAAGGGTTGAGCTTTGTCCTGAGCAAATCGTACTTGGACTGGCAGATACTGCCGTTGGTGCTGATGGAGTGGGATTAACCGTGACCATAGCACTTGAAGAAATACTTTTACACCCTGCACTACTTAAACAAGCAACGTAATAAGTAGTTGTTGTGGTTGGACTCGCTGGACTTGGGCTTGAAATTATAGTTGTCAATGCCGCATCACTGTACCAAGTGGTTGTTCCCGTGGCACAAGTTGCTGAAAGTGTTGAGCTTTGTCCTGAACAAATCGTACTTGGACTGGCAGATACTGCCGTTGGTGCTGATGGAGTGGGATTGACCGTCACCGTCGCACTTGAAGACGTACTTTTACACCCAGTACTACTCACACAGGCAACGTAATAAGTAGTTGTTGTGGTTGGACTCGCAGGGCTTGGGCTTGAAATTATGGTTGTCAATGAAGCATCACTGTACCACGTAGTTGTTCCCGTGGCACAGGTTGCCGTAAGCGTTGAACTTTGTCCTGAACAAATCGTACTTGGATTAGCTGAGACTACAGTTGGTACAGTTGGAGTGGAATTGACTGTTACAGTTGTACTTGAAGATGTACTTTTACATCCTTGACTACTTACACAGGCAACATAATAAGTTGTTGTTGACGATGGAGTAACTGTATTTGATATAATTGATGTTAAGCTCGCATTACTGTACCACGTAGTTGTTCCAGTTGCACAAGTTGCTGAAAGTGTGGCACTTAGACCAGAACAAATTGTTGATTGACTTGCTGAAACTGCTGTTGGAGCAGAAGGTGTAGCATTCACCGTCACGGTTACACTTCCAGAACTACTTTTACAAACTCCGCCACTCACACAAGATACATAATAAGTCGTTGTCGATGAAGGACTTACTGGGCTTGTAACTGTGCTTGTTAATGTGGCATCACTGTACCAAGTAACCGTTCCAGTAGCACAAGATGCTGACAGCGTTGAACTTTGACCAGAACATATTGTAGATGGACTCGCTGAGATTGCTGTTGGTGTTGCTGGAGTTATGTTTGTTGTTGAAACAGTTACAGATGTAACTGCTGTACACCCATTAGCATCTGTTGCAGTAATTGTGTATGTTCCAGCGGTAAGACTATTAAATGTACCCGATGGAGTTTGTGTACCCACGCTTGGAGAAATAGAGTAACTAATGGCCCCTGTACCACCAGATGCTGAAATGACTATTTTACCATTGTTATTCCCTGAACAGGTTGCATTCGTTACCGTTGGGCTTCCGAAAGTAATAGCTGTTGGCTGACTAATTATAATTGAGTTAAACTTTGTACAAATATTATCTTTTACATAAAAAGTGTATGTTCCAGCGGTTAGACCAGAAAACACATTACTTGCTTGAAAGTTAGTGCCATCTCTACTATATGTTGCTGTTCCTGAAGGAGTACCTGTGTAGTTAATAGTAGCAGTAGATGTTCCACCGTTACACGTTATGGGCGTAAAACTTGCATTTAGACCAGTTAAGCTACAACATCCTATAGAAGCGGTTCCTGAATTTGCTGGAAAATTAACAGTAGTTGCTCTGTTAGAATAGTTGGTAATAACAATTACATAAACTTTCCCAACCGTTACAGAGGCTATAGAAAGTGGTACATTTGCAGAAGTAGTATAGTCGCATGAGAGTGGTGCTGATTGTGTTGCTGTACAAGCATCAGATACTGTATTTACAGGGCCCCAAACGGCACCATCAACATCAACTCCTGCTGTATTTCCAATTGCAAAAGAAACGGAACCACTTGTTAAAGGAATGAAATAAAACCAAGATTGATTTGGTCGAGTTCTTAAACATCCCCAGTTTGTGGTTGCTGAGCCACCATCGACGTTATTATTGACTAATGCTGGAAAAGTGGTATTACTACACAACTGTGCATCACTCGATGAAGCCATTGAAGAACAAGATGCCGCTGGCGTATTGGCTGCAATTTTTGCACCCTTTGAAATAGGTAGTTGGACATTATTCTTACTCACGACTCGAACCGTTACTGGCTTCCATGCACTTACACAACCTGTTTCTGGTTCTTCATATCTTACATAATAAGTTTGAGAATCTACAGTAGGTTTTATTAATGTTTCATTGCCAATTCCGCTTTCATGTTTCCACCGAAGTGGAGTAGTACCGATTGACTTTATTCCAATAAAAAATGGCTCATAAGATGTAACCTCGTAATCAGCAGGAGTAGAAGGTAAGCCCTTGAATTTTTGTGGGTTAACTGTAACAGTTATTATATTTGAGGGATTACTCTCAACATTACCATCTTTGCAAACAGCGTAATAATTTGTTGTTAATTTGGGAGAAACAGATAAACTATTTCCCTTACCAACAACTTTATTATCAGTAGTTTTCCACTCAATGTTTCCAGGATGTAGCCCATCAATGCGAATATTTGCTTGAGAACCTAAACAAATATTTGTAGTACCGTGTATTTTTGGAGTAAAGGACTTGATGTTTTGGACATTCACCACTTCATCATAATTTGTGTGTCTCAAATCTTTGGTTTGAGATTTGGTCAATGTGCTCGATACAAACCAAAAAATAGAAACGAATATTAATTTTAAATTAATGTTTAAACTTTGGTTAGATGTGCAGGGTTTTAGCATTTTACAATTTTATTTAGTTATAAAGTAATATCAAAGAATAGAGCGTCTTCAGTCATCAAATTAGATGGAGTAGAGCTATAAATGAGCATCAAAAAGTGAGAATTTACGAATTCTATATTTTTACAAATTAAACAGCAAAATTCTTTCCAAATACCCCTCTTTCATCACTAATTTTATTTATTTATTTATTTAGAAATGACGATAATATATAAAAAAAGACACTCATTTATAGACTTATTTTTTGTTAAGTGTTCAATTGAAAAATACATACAAATTTGACCCACCAGCAGCCAACCACTCTAAAAGTGTTATTTGGTAGCTGTAAATACGTAGTTTGTGTTCGGCATTTGACTTTATCATATAGGTCTCTGCCTTAAAGACTTATGGCAAATCAGCGAATCCAAATGTATCAAGTCAAACGCATTCATTTAACTTACCTGTAGCCAAGAAGAGCAAGCAAATGATTGCTCAAGTCTTGGATATTTCCCACATTACTCTTGATAACTACCTTCAGAAGTTATCAAGTTTTCATGCGGCTTTAACTACCTATCTTCTTTGGACAGAAGAGCAACTACAAAATCTTTTAAATATTCCCGCAACCCCTGTATCAGTGGTCGGAAATGCATGAGGCATTATACAATTTATTTCCCACTTCTTGACTGTGAATTAGACCGTATTCAATTGATAGCCGACGGCGAACTTCGCTAAATCAATCCAATTCATGGCAATATTAGATGAATTGAGTCTTTTCAGTGAAGTACTTCAAGGGATTGAAGATATTATAACCTTAGCTTTAAAGTCGCACCAAACGTGTCATTTGTTAATTGTGGACGATTCTGATAGACTTACGTTCACTTCATTGGAAGAACTCCGAGCAATATACGATGAGTATCAATTTGGCTTGATATTGATGGGAATGCCAGGAAGAGAAAAACGACTGTCAAGGTATGCACAATTGTATTCAAGAATTGGTTTTTCCACGAATTTAAGCCCATTAATAAGAAAAAATGAAGTTTTTTATTTGAACAAAAATAGCAGGGATTAGGTCGTCGTTTGTTAAAAATACCTTTGAAGATGTCGAAGAGATGAATGAGGTTATCAAAATTTCGCTTAGAAACTTCAGGCTTATTATCCGAATATTTGACTAATTGCAGCGGCTTATGCAAATTAATAATCTGACAACTCTTACTAAAGAATTGGTAGAGGCTGCCAATAATTACTTGGTCATTGGTGATTTTTATAGATAAAATATCACTAAAAATTACGGTAAAATGGAGTTGAGATTAGTCAAAATTAACACTAAATTCATAGCTAATAATATGCAAATAGCACTGAAAATTTACAGCAAAATTGGACTAATAGTGACAACTAAAGAGGTACAAGAACACATTATTTTGTGCCAATGTATCATCCAAAATGCAATTGTGTTTTGAAATTAACTGTATTTATCAGATTTACTCTCAAAGGTGGAACAAAAGGAAGAAATTGAGGAGAAAAATTATCAGCCAACTTGTAAAGTTCTTTATCTATGATGCTTCCCCGGGAAAATATCTTAGCCACGAAAAGGAATTGCACAGGGATAAAAAAGGGGTTTATTCCTTTAAAGTACCTTGAACAGATGAAGGCATGAGCGATTTTGAATTACTTAATTTAAACTTTTCGATGTGTTCAATCAAACGGTATAATTCTACTAAGGCATCAAGATGATAACGCCAACGTAAAGGCTGATAATAAACCGAAGCGTAGGTCAATCCAAAATGTTCTTCATAAAAGGTGGTGAAGAATTTAAACTGAAAAGGTGATTTTTCAATGTCTTTGTTGACTTCTTCAGTGATGAGTTGATGAAAGGAAGCAACAATCGCTTTCTTGTCTAAAGCATTGAGGTATTCCAAAACCATCTGGACTTCATCTATTTTCCAACGGCTCGCATTCTTGATTTTCTCATAGAATGCCACATTGGTTAATTCTTGCGTAGTGGACAAACGCTCTTTTAAATAAAACATTAAATGCGTTTTTTTAACCCTATTTACTTTGAAATAAGTGAGTAAATCCACCTGTAAGGTTGCCATGATTGCTCGGTACTTTTCAATCAATACTATCTTTTGATGCGTATTCATCCCTGATGTTTTAAATTGCTATATCTATCTTTTTGCAAAATAACAACAATTTGTGATTTATAATATTGGTGAAGTTTATTTATTTCGGGTTTATCCCAAAAAATGTTTGATATGTTTGATATGTTTTATATTGTCTTGGTTTGGGAAACTATTTTATTAAATAAATTATCAAAGTACTTTAAAATAAAGGCCATGAGATAAATGAGGAAGACTTTGAATACATTTCTCCAGCACCGTTTGAGCATATCAACCGATTTGGAAAGTAAATTTCAAAGCGGCAGCCGCTACGAATGAAATCAAATTGGAGGTTAATGGATTAAGGACTTTGAGAAATCCAAGAAATGATACCATTAACTAACTGTTTCGTTTGAGAAGTTTAATTATCGACTATTTGTAATGAAAACATCATTAAGGTTGAATATACTTGCACAATTCTTGAAAATACATTCATAATTATCACAAGTGGTCAGACAATTACAAATGTGTGAATAATGTAACTTTTTCTAAATATTTTGTAACACTTTTCAAGTATTTAATTCGCACCTTTGTATCATACCGAATGAGAAAAAAATCAAAACTTCTTCATTCTTAGACATTTTAAAAATCTGTTTAATTGCTTTATGATATTTTGGAATACGAGGAGAATCTTCCCTATTTCAAACCCTTAAAGATGAAAAATAAATTAGTGGTTAGGTGTTGCTTACATAGGGTAGTCTCTTAATATATCTTGAGATTACCCTACTGTTTTTTCTAACCATTTCTGTTGCATTTCTTTCATTTCAAATCCAAACCACTTTCTCAAAAATGCGTCTTTCTTAACTTTCTATTTTGAGAGATAAGTTAAATAATCTCGGCATAACTCAAACTTGAATAAACTCACTACCATGAAAACAATTGAAGAATTGAATCAAAAAATTTTGAACAAAACAATGGATATGAAAAAAAAGTATCCAGAATTATCAAAATATATTGAAGAAATGCCAATCACGATTCCAAACCTTGAAAACCCTGAAATTACGCTCAAAATCTTCAAGAATATTATGATTCTTTGGACGAAATGTTGAAAAAGTACACATTAAACCATATTAAGTAACTTTTTCGTCTAAGTTCAAAAGGATTAAGACTAAATTCACCGAAGCGTCGGTCGCCATCTTATTATTTACAAGTTACCAAAATCAAATCATGAAAATTTCAAAAAATTTAGGAATCTGGATGAATCATTCAGTAGCACACCTTATGGCTTTGTCAGATGATTACATCGAAACCCTCATTATTGAACACGAACACAAGGATGCTACCATTCATAGAAATGAAAATGTACTACACAATATGGAGCAACATCAACAAGCAGAATTTTACAAGAAAATTGCCGAGGTAATTAAAAATTATCAAGACGTAATTCTGTTTGGGCCAACCGATGCGAAACTCGAATTGTCTAATATTTTGATTGCCGACCATCATTTTGATAAAATCAGTATCAATATTGAAAATGCGGATAAAATGACTGAAAACCAAGAACACGCCTTTGTAAAGGACTATTTTGCCACGCATTTGTATGCGGTAAATCATTCAAATGTGTGAATGTTGTAAACATTATCGTGAATAATATAACACTTTGAAATTTGATATTTAACACCTTTGTTAAGTAGATTCTAAACAAATATCAGGATGTCGAAAGAAAAAGATAAACAGGAAAAAACGGGCAAAAAAGCCCCAGTATTGAGCCTCAAAGAAAAAAGAACTGCCAAAGCAACCAAACGTAGTGAGAAAAATGACGAAGGAAAATTTACGCCGAAGTCATAAATAAAATTATGATAGATTTAAAAAGAGAAGGCGTTTTGCTCAACAAAACCATTCTTGATTTTGAAAATGAGGGGGTATTAAACCCTGCGGTAATAAAAATTGATAACGATGTTCACCTTTTTTATCGAGCCGTAAGCATAGGAAATCATTCAAGTATTGGGTATTGTAAATTGAATGGGCCACTTGAAGTTGTTGAACGTTTAGACAAACCGTTACTTTTTCCTGAGTTTGATTACGAATCGCAGGGTTTGGAAGACCCACGAATTGTAAAAATTGAAGACACTTTTTATTTGACTTATACCGCCTACGATGGGCTAAATGCTTTGGGAGCATTGGCAACTTCAAAGGATTTGAAAATTTGGGATAAAAAAGGACTTATCGTTCCGCTTTTAACTTATTCTGAATTTTCTTATCTCTCAGAAGGTAAAGGGAGTTTGAACGAGAAATATCTTAGATACAACGAACACGAACGAATTTTTGAAAATCACAGTAAAACAGCTTTATTGTGGGATAAAAATTTAATATTCTTCCCAAGGAAAATAGAGGGTAAATTCTATTTTATGCACCGTATAAAGCCTGATATTCAGATTGTTGTAGGTGTAGAAAAATTGGAAGAATTAACGCCAATATTCTGGCAAAACTATTTTCTAAACTTTAAAGATTATATTGTATTGTCCCCAAAATACGACCATGAAGTTAGTTACATCGGTGGTGGTTGTCCGCCCATCGAAACTGCATTTGGCTGGTTATTGATTTATCACGGAGTACATGATAGCGTCAAAGGTTTTGTTTATTCTGCCTGTGCCGCCCTGCTTGATTTACAAAATCCTGCAAAAGAACTTTCACGCTTACCATATCCTTTATTCATACCCGAATACAGTTGGGAATTGAAGGGAGAAGTAAACAATGTTTGCTTTCCGACTGGTACTGCTTTGTTTGATGACACCTTTTATATCTACTACGGAGCCGCCGACGAACGCATTGCCGTAGTTTCAATGAGCCTATCTGAATTATTAAAAGAGCTATTGCTTAATATTAAAAATGATGAAAAACGAAATAATGTTAAACCACCACAATAATGTATTGTTGGCTGAACCTCAAAGAGTTATATTAAATAAAAGAGAAGTTTTTACCGTAGCGGATGCTAAGCTTCCAGAGATTATTTTCATTACTTCCTACCCCCCCCGTGAATGTGGAATTGCCACTTACTCACAAGATTTAATTGAATCTTTACAAAATAAATTTAGTCATTCCTTTAGAATTAGTGTATGCCCGATTGAGTCAGAAAATGAACAACATCAATACAGTGCCGATGTAAAATATACACTCAATATTGATAAACCAAAGTCATTTTCACGTTTAGCAGAAACCATCAATGAAGATGCTGAAATTGATATGGTGATGGTTCAGCACGAATTTGGTTTGTTCAGAAATAGAGAAAATGATTTTATCCAATTTCTGAATCTTCTCATCAAACCTGTCAGCCTTGTTTTTCATACAGTTCTGCCCGAACCCAATGCTTTCCTGAAATTTAAGGTTCAACAAATTGCTGATGTTTGCGAGTCAATTGTAGTCATGACAAAATTTGCCAAAGAAATTCTCGTAAAAACATATAGTATTGAAAGTGAGAAAATTACGGTTATACCTCATGGAACGCATTTAGTACCGCATTCAGATAGAAAACTCTTGAAAGAGAAATATCAATTAGCAGGGAAAACCGTTTTTTCCACTTTTGGTTTATTGAGTTCTGGAAAATGTATTGAAACAACTTTACAGGCTTTGCCCGCCATAATTGAAAATAATTCGGAAGTAATGTTTTTGATTATTGGCAAAACGCATCCGTCGGTTGTGAAAGAAGAAGGTGAAAAATACCGAGATTATTTAAAATCATTGGTTGACGAATTAAACCTCTCAAATCACGTTCAATTCGTCAACGAATTTTTACCATTACCAAAGCTTTTAGAATATTTGCAGTTATCTGATATTTACCTTTTCACATCAAAAGACCCAAATCAAGCTGTTAGTGGCACTTTTTCTTATGCTATTAGTTGTGGTTGTGCCATTGTGTCAACGCCCATTCCGCACGCAAGGGAAGTTTTGAAAAATGATGCAGGTATCATTATTGACTTTGAAAATTCGATACAATTAGCCAATGCAGTCAATGCTTTGCTTAATGAAGAGGAGTTAAGAAACAAGGTCAGCATGAAAGGTTTGCATCGAATTGTTCCATCGGCTTGGGAAAATGCAGCAATTGCTCACGCCATTCTATTTGAAAATATGAGCGAAGGAAAAATTTCTCTGAACTATAAAATCCCCGTTATTAATCTCGACCATGTGAAGCGATTAACAACAGATTTTGCCATGATTCAATTTTCAATCATCAATCAGCCCGATATTGACTCAGGTTATACGTTGGATGATAACGCTCGGGCAATGGTGGCGATGTGCCAACATTACGAGCTTCACCAAGATGATGATGATTTGAATTATATCGACCTTTATCTCAATTTCATTGAATTTTGTCTTCAACCCGAAGGTTATTTTTTGAATTACGTCGATGAAGAAAAGGAATTTACCGAACAGAATTATCAAACCAATCTTGCCGATTCAAACGGACGGGCTATTTGGGCATTAGGGTTCTTGATTTCGCTATCGGATATTTTACCAGAACAGATTGTGAATAAAGCCCAAACGATTATGCAAAATGCGTTATCGAAGGTGCAAAACATTTACTCTACTCGTGCCATTGCCTTCATTATCAAGGGATTATATTATAGAAATTTAAAAAATCATGGTATTCAAGATGTGGCACTTATCAAAGAATTAGCCAATCGTTTGGTACAAATGTACCGCCATGAATCGGATAAAAATTGGGCTTGGTTTGAAAGTTATCTGACCTACGGAAACAGTATTTTACCCGAAGCCATGTTGTGTGCATGGATGGCAACCGACGAAACTGTTTATAAAGAAATAGCCAAGTCATCATTTGATTTTTTATTGATGAAAATCTTCAAAGAAAATCGTATCAAAGTGATTTCAAATAAAGGATGGTCGCACAAAGGAGAAGATAATGACCAACACATATTGGGTGGAGAACAACCTATTGACATTGCTTACACCATTCTTGCTTTGGCAAAATTTCATGACGTTTTTAAAGATGAAGAATACAAAAACAAAATGAAAGTGGCTTTTGACTGGTTTCTGGGCAATAATCATATTCATCAAATCATCTATAATCCTTGTACGGGTGGCTGTTACGATGGTTTGGAAGAAAGTTATATCAATCTAAATCAAGGAGCAGAATCGACCGTTAGTTATTTGATGGCGAGACTCACTATTGAGAAAAAGTTTAAGTTAAAACGCAAAAGAACAACTAATAATGTGCTACAAAATGTGTGAATAAAGTAAGTTTTTGCCAAAATTATATAACACAGAATCAGCACTTAGCAGTGACCTTTACACAGTAATAATTTCATTACGAATTAATCAAATCTATCTTATGAAAAAAGTAATTAAGAGTTTATCGAAAATTAGTTTAATGTTTTTTGTATTAATGATTGTATCATTTTCATGTACAAAGAAAATAGCATTTATGACTTCGCCCATTGTGCCTGCCGCCCGAGGTGATGTTCAAGTGAAAAAAGATAATAATAAAAACTATGTGATTGATGTTCATTTGTCTGAATTGGCAGAAGTTAGCCGACTTTCTCCACCCAAACAAACGTATGTCGTTTGGATAATTACAGAAGAAAACATTACCCGAAATATTGGACAAATTAACAGCAAAACGGGAATGTTATCCAAACAATTAAGAGCATCTTTCGAGACCGTTTCTTCATTCAAACCAATCAAAGTTTTTATTACGGCTGAAGATGATGCCAGTATTCTTGCACCATCGGGACAAATAATTCTAACAACAGATAGTTTTTAGAAAAACCATTACTTACAATAATATCATGAAATCAGGAAAAATGTTTTTGGGAATCCTCGCAAGTTTTGCGGGAGGAGCAATATTGGGTATTCTACTTGCCCCAGAAAAAGGGTCAAGAACACGAAGAAATATCTTGGACTCTGGCGAAGATTACGCCGATGATTTAATGTATAAAATGGAGGCTCTTGTGAATGGATTAACCAAAAAATACGACAGAGCAATACAAGAAGCAAGCCATTTTGTGACAGATGGGGTAAAGAAAAATGAATTTTTGAAGAGTTTTGAAAAAGATGGGAAACAGTAAATTTCATCTTCGATAAGATTTTTAACTATGAAAATGCTTCCTGCATTCTGATATCATTTCGGAGTTTACGGGAAGCATTTTATTTAAAACCCAAAATATGAAAAAGATACTATTCCCAACCGATTTTAGTGATAATGCCCTTCATGCTTCGCTTTATGCTGCTATGTTGGCAAATCGCTTAGACGCCGAAATTGTAATACTTAATGTATATTCAATGCCTATTTTTACAGAATTTCAAGTTCCTTATAGCGATGAAAACTTTTATTTGTACGGAAAAAAAGAAGCTGAGGATAATTTGAAAGAGTTTGTTACAAAATTTATTCAAAAAACCCATTTTTCAAAAAAACAAATAAATGAGTTGATTCGATATGGTGATACCGCCGATAATATAGTTGAGACTGCCAACAATATTCATGCAGATATGATTGTGATTGGAACGAAAGGGGCATCCAATATTCTGGATAAATGGCTTGGTACAAACGCTCAAAAAGTAATGGAAAATGCTAAATGTCCCGTTTGGATAATTCCGAATGAAACAGAAATAAATTTTCCCAAAACTATCCTTTATGCGGCTGATTTTAAAGAAGATGAAGAGGATGCGATGAACAAAATTTTAACAATTGCTAAACCTTTGGAGGCAACTTGCAAGGTCATTCATATCCATGAATACGTAGAAATGAATATTAACCATGAAGTTCAACACATGGTAAGTAGTTTAGAAGATACGTTTGAAGATGACGATGTTACATTCAAAAATCTAAATCGTGGAGATGTAGTAAAAGGTCTTGAAACGTATCTAAGTACAACAAAACCTGATGTTTTGGCAATGGCAATACATGAAAAATCCTTACTCAATAAAATATTTATTACCAGCGTTTCTGAGCATTTTGTTTATGAAGGGAAACTGCCAATGCTTACATTTAGAAAGTAGTCATTTGTCAACTTATTCAATTTTAGACGAATGAATGTATCGAAATTATATATTTTGGGGAAAAGTAATTACTTTTGATAAGTAAACCTTATCGGAAGTAATTATTTTTACTGAAATATGAAATCTAATTTAAAAATTACACATACTACGGTTTCAAATCAATCTATTGCATTACCAAACGAGTTGAAAGAAAAACTCAACGAATATGGTAGATTAGGATTAGAAGGTGCGCATAATACACAGCGTGCCTATAAAGCAGATTTGAAACATTTTAATGAATGGTGCGAAATTAACGGTCAAATTGCCTTACCAGCTTCACCAGAAACTTTGGCAGGGTATGTTTCGCATTTGGCAGACACTTGTAAATGGGCAACTATTAATCGAAGATTGGCGGCAATTTCAAAATTACATCAATTGCAAAACTTAGAAACCCCAACGCAAAACCGAATTTTCAGAACTGTCATGGAAGGGATTAAGCGAGCAAAGGGAATTAGACAAAAGCAAGCTCCTGCCTTTAAACTCAATAAATTAAAGTCAATTTTTCGAGAAATAGATACGGAGACTAACACAAAATTAAGAGATAAGGCCTTATTACTTTTAGGTTTTACGGGGGCATTTCGTCGTTCAGAATTGGTTGCTCTGAATGTTGAAGATTTAACATTTACAGAAGATGGATTAATTGTATCAATGAAAAAATCGAAGACTAATCAATATGGTGATTACGAAGAAAAAGCCATTTTTTACAGTCCAGAAGCCATTTTATGCCCAATAAGAACACTTCAATCGTGGATTCAAAGATTGGGAAAAAGTACAGATTCTCTTTTTGTAAGAGTACGAAAAGGGGATAAAATTACGATGGATAGATTGACAGATAAAAGCGTAAATGATTTAGTTAAATCATACTTTGGCGATGAATTTTCGGCACATTCCCTGAGGGCATCATTTATCACCATAGCTAAAATAAATGGAGCCGATGATTCAGAAATTATGCGACAATCAAAGCACAAGACTTCCGCCATGATACAGCGTTACACGAGAATTGAAGACATAAAACAACACAATGCCGCCATGAAATTGGGTTTATGAACGCCTTTAGGATTAATTATTTAAGGCACTTTACAGATTTCCCATTGTTTATCCAAATCTCAAGGCATTCGTATTGCATCGACCAGAAAAGAAAAGTTAGGCTTTATTAACAAACCATTAGTCGATTAATTATGTATTCGCTCCTTAATAGTTTAATTTTCAGTGTTTTCATCAATAGCGAGAGATTTAAATCCCTTGCTATTGATGAAAACACTGATTCACAAATTTATAGCGTCCAAAGTATATTTCTTAGCTAAGCCCTAATTAACAATTTTAGAGTTTTGAATCATAACCAATTCTTCGTTCAATTCTTCGCAAGCCTGCCCACAAGCGTTTTCAAGTTCTGCTACTAAATCATTGATTTCATAGGCTAATTCTTGAGATTTAGCATATTCTTGTATTTGCTTCGCTATTTTTTCGTAATCTGGATTAAACCCTACAATCGAAAATGAAGGAATCATTTTATGAACAGTATTACCCAGCATTCCCCAATCTTTATCTTGCAAACTCTGTTTCATCGTCAAAATCAAGTGTGGCGTTTGTTCCAAATACAAGGTAATCATTTCCATCATTAAAGCGGGATCAGATTTTGTTCGTTGATTCAAATAACTGAGGTCTGTATATCGTACTTTTTCAATTTCTGCCTTTTTTAAGGATACAACTTTTTTGACTAAACTAATAATTTTACTGTATAATAATCGCTCATCTACGGGTTTAGCGATATAGTCATTCATGCCAACCGCCCTACATTTTGCCACGTCCACGGTGGTAACATCTGCCGTGAGGGCAAGGATTGGAATATCGGACTTCAATACATTTCGGATATATTCCGTTGCTTCAAAACCATTCATTTCGGGCATTTGCAAATCCATCAAAACAATATCGTAGATCTTGGTTTGCATTCGTTCAACAGCCAATTTACCGTTGGCGGCAATGTCCCGTTCAAAGCCAAAATCGTCCAAAAGTGTCTTCATCAATAATTGATTGAGAGGCATATCTTCCACAACCAACACTTTTATATTTTTAATTTCCTTATCCAATTTAGCCATTTCAATCACTTCTTCGAGATTCCCTTCTGTTTTCTTAAAATCCAAGATAAAGCTAAACGTAGAACCTTCTCCAAGAGTACTTTCTACTTCAATACTACCCTCTTGACGCTCAATGAGCTGTTTTACGATAGCGAGACCCAAACCTGTGCCACCGTATAACCTCGAAGTTCCGCTTGATGCTTGCTGAAAATTCTCAAAAATTCGACCCATTTTATCTTCCGTTATGCCAATCCCTGTGTCCTTAATATAAAATCCAATCTTCACTTTTTCATCATCATTATTCAACAAAACAACTTTTACGGTGATACTTCCATCGGAGGTAAACTTAACGGAATTACTCACCAAATTCATAATTATTTGGTGTAATCGCACGGGGTCTCCTGCTATAAATTCTGGAATTTCAGGGTCATATTCAGTAATTAATGCTAAGTTTTTTTCTTGAATTTTGGGTTCAAAAATATGTAACATAGCGGCAATAGATACCCTCAATTTAAAGGGGGTGGATTCAAAACTCATTTTACCTGCATCCACTTTTGCCAAATCCAAAATGTCATTAATCAATACAATGAGGGCATCGCCACTAATTTTTATTGCCGACAGATATTCCTTTTGTTTGGCTGATAAATCCGTTTTCAGAATCACCTTTGTAAAACCTATAATCGCATTCATCGGTGTACGAATTTCATGACTCATATTCGACAGAAATTGTTGTTTTGCCTTCACCGCATTCACCGCTAATTCAGTTGCAATTTCAGCTTTTCCCTGGGCTTCTTCGGCAAATATTTTTGAGTCAACGAGTTCCTTTTTAATTCTTTTTTGGTCTGTAACATCCCGAGCCACAATCACAACGCCCTTCACGTTGCCGTGTTCATCGTTATAAACAGAACCATTAAAAAGCACATCGGTGAGTTTATGGTCTTTCATTGTGAGGGGAAAATCTTTGACAAAACCCTTGGCAAAAACCTCCAAATATACCTCATGGGCTTTTTGTGGGTCAGTAAAATAATCTTTAAAATATGTGTCGATGAGTGCTTCACGGCTACTGCCCGTTATATGAGTGAGTGCCTCGTTCATATCCGTAATTTTTCCTTCGTTATTTATCGTTACCAAGGGGTCAAGGCTGGCTTCAATCAAAATTCTGGAATAATTGGCAATCAATAATTCGGCAGCCCGTTTTTCTTTTTCATCGTTCTGGAAAGCCAATTCAATATTGGCAATGCCTAATTCATCGGCACGCTTTTCCTTTTCATCATTTTGGAACGCTAATTCAATATTAGCAATGCTCAATTCATCGGCTCGTTTTTCCTTTTCATCATTTTGGAAAGCTAATTCAATATTGGCAATGCTCAATTCCTCGGCCCGTTTTTCCTTTTCATCATTTTGGAAAGCTAATTCAATATTGGCAATGCTCAATTCCTCGGCCCGTTTTTCCTTTTCATCATTTTGGAAAGCTAATTCAATATTGGCAATGCCTAATTCGGTTGCTCGTTTTTCTTTTTCATTATTCTGGAAAGCCAGTTCAATATTAGCGATGCTCAATTCTTCGGCTCGTTTTTCTTTTTCATTATTTTGGAAAGCTAATTCAATATTGGCAATGCCTAATTCGGTTGCTCGTTTTTCTTTTTCATTATTCTGGAAAGCCAGTTCAATATTAGCGATGCTCAATTCTTCGGCTCGTTTTTCTTTTTCATTATTCTGGAAAGCCAATTCAATATTAGCGATGCTCAATTCTTCGGCTCGTTTTTCTTTTTCATTATTCTGGAAAGCCAATTCAATATTAGCAATACTCAATTCTTCGGCTCGTTTTTCTTTTTCATTATTCTGGAAAGCCAGTTCAATATTAGCAATGCTCAATTCTTCGGCTCGTTTTTCTTTTTCGTTATTCTGGAAAAGGAGTTCTTCATTCGCAATGATAAGTTCTGCCGCACGTTTTTCCTTTTCTTTATTTTGAAAGAGTAGTTCTTTATTAGCAATAATTAACTCATCTGCCCGTTTTTCTTTTTCATCATCTTGAAAAGCCAATTCAATATTGGCGATGTTCAATTCTTCGGCTCGTTTTTCTTTTTCATCATCCTGAAAAGCCAGTTCAATATTAGCAATCCCCAATTCTTCAGCTCTTTTGCCTTTTTCTACTTTTTGAAAAATCAATTCAGATTTAGCATTTTCCAAATCAATTGATAATCTTTTTTGGTTTTCAGAACTCAGATTTCTTAATTTAACTTGCTCTGTTATTTCCGTAAAAACCACAATTGTACTCAATATTTGACCATTTCGCTCTCTAAATGGTTGATATGAACAGTTAAAAAAGCGAATTTCATCAACGGCGTTTCTGGAAATTTCCATTTCGTGTTCATGAATATAAAACGGATTTCCTTTTTTAATTACCCCTTCAATAAGTTCTTTCAAACCTTGGTTGATAAGTTCGGGGAATGATTCATAAAGTGATGTGCCAAGTATGTCGGTTTGCCTTCCGATGAGTTTTAGATAAAAATCATTGGCAAAATCAATGATAGAATCTTGCCCACGGAAGATGCACATCGCCACGGGTGCTTGCACAAAAGCATTGTACAAATCTTCTGCATTTTTTAGTGGAAATTCACTAATTCCTTTGTTCATAATTAAGTATGCAAATAAAAATGGGCTATTCAATAATCATTTAACATACTGATTTTCAACATATTAGCTAATTATAAAATCAAAAAAAAGGCAAATTGTGTATAAAACTTTTTATCCGTTTGTTGATTAATTTTCAATGCAGTAAAGGTGAGGTCATTTGTGGAAAGTTTGTTATATAATTATCATTTAAGTTTATATAATTCACAGTTTTTGGGAGGGGGATTAAATATATTTTTGGTAAGTAGAAGCAAATAGTTAGTTAAAACTATATAATTATGCTACGATGATAAAATTTTAATTTAAACGATTCTAAAAGACATAGTTTTAGTCGGGGATACCCTGTCGAAAAAGAAAGTTTAAACAAGTTCATTATTTTAACACGATATATAAAATAGAAATACAACTAATTTTAAAAATCGAGTGCCATAAAATCGAACGGTGTGAATTATACGTATAAATTCTAAGAAAGTTTTTCACTGACTTCCTAAAACACAATTCGTATTACCCCTTCACCCATCAATCACTTGGGTTGTTCCCATAATGTATTGACTATTAATAAAACAATTTAGAAGAGTTCTGCATATCGTTCCAAAGGAATTGATGCATCAAATTGTGTTTTAGGAGTGTATCAATATAAAATCACAAAGATTTCATTCACATACTACTTATCAATCTGCTGAATACCACTTCTTTTTAAACCAAAACGCTACTCTAACCAATAATATTAAAGCAGGCACTTCCACCAAAGGGCCAATAACCCCAGCAAAAGCTTGTCCGCTGTTAATCCCAAAAATGCCGATGGCTACCGCAATGGCCAATTCAAAATTATTACCAGTTGCGGAGAATGAGATAGCTGTATTTCTGGAATAATCTGCTCCCATTTTCTTACCAATCACAAAACTTACCAAAAACATTATGATAAAATATATCACCAATGGAATGGATATTCTCAAGACATCTAAAGGTATTTGGACAATTAATTTTCCTTTCAAACTGAACATCAAAACAATTGTAAAAAGTAAAGCAATAAGTGTAATAGGTGAGATTAACGGAACGTACTTATTATTAAACCATTCAATTCCTTTCCATTTAATTAAAAAATAGCGACTGATGACACCCGCAAAAAATGGAATACCCAAATAAATTAAAACACTCTCGGCAATTTGTCCGATGGTAATGTTTACTTCCATACTTTTTATGCCAAAATATGGAGGTAAAACCGTGATAAAAAGATAAGCATAAAAGCTATAAAAGAGGATTTGAAAAACACTATTCAAGGCCACTAAACCTGCGGCATATTCTCGATTTCCTTCCGCCAATTCATTCCAAACAATAACCATTGCGATACAACGAGCAATTCCAATTAAAATTAATCCAACCATGTATTCCGGTTGATTATGGAAGAAAATAATGGCTAAAAGGAACATTAATATTGGCCCGATTATCCAGTTTAATAATAGCGAAACACTTAATATTTTGGTGTTTTTAAAGACTTCTCCTATATTTTCAAAACGCACTTTTGCCAAAGGTGGGTACATCATTAGTATTAAACCGACAGCTAATGGAATGTTGGTAGTCCCACTCGAAAATGAGTTGATAAATTGGGAAGATTCTGGAACAAAATAGCCGATACCTACACCAATAAACATGGCTAAAAAAATCCAAAAAGTTAAATATTGGTCTAAGAAATTTAGTTTCTTACGCTGTGTGGGGTTACAATTAATGGCACTCATAAATGATTGGTTTACTACTTTAAAAATTTATTGACAAATTTTGTTGGTCTTTCCGATGGATGATAAAATACCGTCTAAATATTCTCTTAATATTTTAATAGTCTTTTCGTCAATGCAATAGCAAATAGATTTCCCTTCAATATTTCCTTTAATAATTCCTGCATTTTTTAATTCCTTCAAGTGTTGAGATACAGTTGGTTGTGCCAATGGCAACTCGTTCACAATATCACTACAAATACAATCATCCACCGAGAGTAAATAGTCTATAATTGCTACTCTGGCTGGGTGAGCAAGTGCTTTAAATATGTTTGCTAACTCATTTTGATGAACAGAAAAGTGTTCGGTTTTTGTAATTCCCATTTTTAGATTATTAGATTGCAATATTACGATATTAAAGTGGGATAAAAAAGAGCATGAGTTATGCTCTTTTAATTTTCTTTTGACATTTCAATAAGATAAAACCGTTTAGCCAATTGACCGATTCTCCAAAAATTTAAAAAGTAACTACTCTTCATTGCTTTATATTATGGTAGATTAAGCAAGTATTAATCGAAATTTGACTCAAAACTACACCAATTACAGAATTTAGAAACATCGACATTTCAGAACCGTAATAAAATGGATGAAACGAGTAAAAGTCTAATTACTTTTAGTTTTTACAGAAGCATTTCTTCGGTCATGATATTAGTGGCATTTCATATTGAAGATTTATGGAAAGCTAAAAATTTCTGTAACTCAACAAAATTAGCATAAATGGTTAAAATTCTAAATTCTAACCATTTACGCTAAATTCATTAAAGTCCAATGCTGAGTTTTGAACTTCCCGTATTAAATTTAATTTGTCCCAAACTTCTATATTCAATTTTTTTAGCAATGGCTGCTGTATTTATGGTTACAATATGAGTGCTATCAATCACCACAATATCTGTACCCAGTGGAACTCTATTGAGATTCCATGTTGAAGCAGACTCCCAATCGCCAGTGGTAATACTGATTATTACATTTTCATTGCTGACATTCACCGTAGGTGTAGCAACACGATTACTTTTACAAGCAGATACACCTGAACCGCTTTCACAACTTACATAGTAGCCAACATTCCCCATTACACTTGGCGTAACATAAAATGGATTTCCTGATGAAATTTGTGTTCCCCCATTCGCTTCTGAATACCACTTTGCGATACCAGTTGAGCAGATTGCTTGAAAATTTACAGAACTACCAAGACTGATTTCCGTTGAACTTACCGTCACATTTGTTGGAATATTAGGTAAAGCATTGATATTCAACACAATACTATCTCTGACACTTTCGCAAGTGGTAACATCATCTTTTTGGGATACATAGTAAACTTGCATTCCAACTGTAGTGGTAGTTGGCGTTGGAGCAGTTGAAACTCCTGTTCCGCCTGTTTTGGTTGTGTACCAAAGTAATGATTTCCCTGTACTTGCAGTTGCTGTTAAAATACTTGACGTGGCATTCTGACAATAATTCAAGGGTGATATTACCGTTGGTTTGGTTGGCAAAGCATTGATATTTACCACAATACTATCTCTGACACTTTCGCAAGTGCTAACATCATCTTTTTGGGATACAGAGTAAACTTGTATTCCAACGGTTGCGGTACTTGGCGTTGGAGCAGTTGAAACTCCTGTTCCACCTGTTTTGGTTGTGTACCAAAGTAATGATTTGCCTGTACTTGCGGTGGCTGTTAAAATACTTGACGTGGCATTCTGACAATAATTCAAGGGTGATATTACCGTTGGTTTGCTTGGCAAAGCATTGATATTTACCACAATACTATCTCTGACACTTTCGCAAGTGCTAACATCATCTTTTTGGGATACATAGTAAACTTGTATTCCAACGGTTGCGGTACTTGGCGTTGGAGCAGTTGAAACTCCTGTTCCGCCTGTTTTGGTTGTGTACCAAAGTAATGATTTGCCTGTACTTGCAGTTGCTGTTAAAATACTTGACGTAGCATTCTGACAATAATTCAAGGGTGATATTACCGTTGGTTTGCTTGGCAAAGCATTGATATTCACCACGATACTATCTCTGACACTTTCGCAAGTGCTAACATCATCTTTTTGGGATACAGAGTAAACTTGTATTCCAACGGTTGCGGTACTTGGCGTTGGAGCAGTTGAAACTCCTGTTCCGCCTGTTTTGGTTGTGTACCAAAGTAATGATTTCCCTGTACTTGCAGTTGCTGTTAAAATACTTGACGTAGAATTCTGACAATAATTTAAAGGCGATATTACCGTTGGTTTGGTAGGCAAAGCATTGATATTCACCACAATACTATCTCTGACACTTTCGCAAGTGCTAACATCATCTTTTTGGGATACATAGTAAACTTGTATTCCAACGGTTGCGGTACTTGGCGTTGGAGCTGTTGAAACTCCTGTTCCGCCTGTTTTGGTTGTGTACCAAAGTAATGATTTTCCTGTACTTGCGGTAGCCGTTAAAATACTTGACGTAGCATTCTGACAATAATTCAAGGGTGAAACTACCGTTGGTTTGGTTGGTAAAGCATTGATATTCACCACAATACTATCTCTGATACTTTCGCAAGTGCTAACATCATCTTTTTGGGATACATAGTAAACTTGTATTCCAACGGTTGCGGTACTTGGCGTTGGAGCTGTTGAAACTCCTGTTCCGCCTGTTTTGGTTGTGTACCAAAGTAATGATTT
>JAAFIU010000007.1:50929-55916 GCA_013298805.1 Cytophagales bacterium
CGCAAGTGCTAACATCATCTTTTTGGGATACATAGTAAACTTGTATTCCAACGGTTGCGGTACTTGGCGTTGGAGCTGTTGAAACTCCTGTTCCGCCTGTTTTGGTTGTGTACCAAAGTAATGATTTCCCTGTACTTGCAGTTGCTGTTAAAATACTTGACGTAGAATTCTGACAATAATTCAAGGGTGATATTACCGTTGGTTTGCTTGGCAAAGCATTGATAGTTACACTTACTGTTGATGTTAAAGATTTACAGTATGCACAATTATAACTTAAACTCATTGTATAAGTTCCTGCATTAGAAGGAGTTGCGTTTGCAATTTGTGGATTTTGTTGTGTAGAAGTAAATCCATTTGGTCCTATCCAACTATACGTTACGTCACTGATTAATGCACCTGTATAACTCCCGTTTAATGTTAATGACGTTCCTTCACAAACAGAATTTGCGGCAGCTACAGCAGTTGGGATTATGGTAGGGTCGCTTCCTTGTACCCAAACCGAGTAACTTCTCGCAGGTAATTGGATATATATTCGATTACTTGCATCGACTGTTGCATCAGGAAAATCTGATCGTTTCAGCATATCAGTAAACTTAGTACCTACTGGAATTGCTCCACTATTAGTATTTATAGTATGGTCAACTTTCAAAGCAACATCTCCAAAATTAATGGCAACAATAACATCTTTATTGGTTGTCGAAGAACCTTTTAACTGATAAATAAGCACTTTATCAGCTGAACCAGCAATATAATTGGCGGCATATCCGCTTCCTGAAGCATTAAGTTTATAGGTATCTGTCGAGCCAAAAATATACTTTTTATGCACGCTAATTAAAGCATCTATTTCACATTTTAGTGGTGAAAGTGTGGTTGGCATATAGCTTTTATAATGCGGAGACGATGACGCAGGATACCCAAAATAATCATCATAATAAATGGTTGGAACTCCTAATTTATTATTGGTCAATAAATACGCATAAGCCAACATAGGGTTGTACCAAATTAAGGCACCGCCATCATTTGCACCATAATTATTTCTAAAATCATGATTATTTAAGAAGGTAACTACATTACTACCAGCAAGATAGCTACCTCCTACTAAACCTGCCGAGAAAACTTGACGAACATCTCCAGCACTTAATCTATTGTTGGTTACATTTCGTAAGGCATCTCTTAATGTAAAATCAAATACTCGTGGTTGAGTTGAAGCAGGCAAGCTTGAGTTAAAACCTGCATCATATACCGACCTTACCCAGTCTCTCAAAACAACTGGATTTGCATCATAATACTCACCAATTACTAAACTCGGGGTTAAACCAGCAGCATTTATTTGGTTCAACATGGTTGCTACAAAAGATGGAGTAAAATGCTTCACAGCATCCATTCGTAGAGCTTTCACTCCCAAATTTGTAAAGTTCCATTTTGTCCAATCAATTAGAGCGTTGGCGGTTTTGGTTTGAGTGTGGTCATAGTCATAGAAATAATCCATGCTGTTCATGCTATAATCTGGACAAAGACATTCGATACCAACATTACCGGTGCTTTGGACTGAAGTATTTGGATTATAATTAGGTCTGAAATAATCCCAATCCATATTTCCTAAACCACTTGGCATATTTGAAAAGTCGGTATAAGTATGATATTCTACAACATCATTATAGACATTTCCTACATTCCCGTTAACTTTGCCAACTAAATCAGCACTTGTAGCGGTACTATAAATTTTCCAAATTCGTTGGTCGGCATAACCATTCGTATTCACCATATAAATTATCAACTCGTCACCCGCTGAATTAAAATCTGCATTAGTAATACTCACTTTTAGTTCGTCGGTATCTCCATTATTATCAATGGTTACTTCGTGATTTTGACCAAGCGGAACAGTATAAGCAGCCACTTGCTCTGGAACAGTTACGACGGTTGCTGTCAACGGAGACCAGCGACTTCCGCCTTTGGTTTTGGTAGTGGCATAAAACATATATTTACCACTTGCATACGTTCCTGAACGAGAATTGATGTTTACATAATAATCTCCTGCAACATTCCCAGTAGTTCCTCCCAATGGCACAACTACATAATATCTGTCCGACGGAAAAGGTTTTTTGCTTCCTCCTGCATAATATTGTATGTACTCCTCAACGGCTGGGTTTTTCTGAGCTGCACCTGCATCACGATGGTTAAATACAAAGTCTCCAACAGGGTCAATTCCTTGTGCATTTAATTCCGTTAGCATGGCTCTTACTTGCGTAGGTGTTCCTAAACCTGTGTTTTCACCCATGTATAAGTCTCTTGGATTATAACCAGAGCTATAAGGACCATTGCCATAATGTGGTGGAAACCAAAGGTGTGAAATTCCTGCTTGTTTCAAACAGGCTGCTTTAAGTCTAAGCGTATCTGCCCAACTAAAACCATCGCCATATTTAGGAAAATCATAGTTAAAACCTTGCATTATAAATAAGGGAGAATTTGCCGTTGAAGTCGGAATTTCAACAGAAGCCGAAACAACCACAGGATTATTTCCATAAACCACTTCACAATTATTCCCATCCTTTACCTTCACTGTATAACTTCCACAAGTCAAACCTGTAAAAATATTACTACTTTGATACGAACTTACTCCATTAATTGAATAGCTTGTTGCTCCAGGGGCAGTAATCGTTATTGTGCCGTCGTTAGCACTACAAACCGTTGCATTTGAAGAATTAACAGAGGTAATAGTTGGCGGCGTGGGTGCTGCATTAATGACAAAACTATTGGAAGAAGATACACAGTTAGTAACTGAATTTTTAACTTTAACTAAATATGTTCCTGCCGACAAAGCACTTTTAATATTTGATACCTGATAATTACTTCCATTATCAAAACTATATGTTACCCCACTTGCGGGAGAATCAACAGTAATTGTACCTGTTGGAGTTGCACAAGTAGGTTGCGTTAAGGTAGCTGTTGGCATAGTTGGTAAAGCATTAATCGTGATTGATGCCGAACTACTTGACTGACAAGTTCCTGAAATGGTATAAGTAACTGAATAAGTTCCTGCGGTAGAATTTGCCAAATCAATTACACCCGTTGAAGCATCAATTGATAAACTTAATGGCGATACTGTATATGTTCCTCCCGTGGTAAAACCCGACGCACCCGTTGGACTTGGGTTTGTACCGTCTTTACAAACAGGTGATGTATAAGAAAAAGTAGTAACTGGGGGTGGTGTGAGACTTACGACCATTATTACATTATTACTTTGGGCAGTTGATGCAGTTACACAGGACAAATTGCTCGTTAATTGGCAACTTACCACATCGTCATTTACCAACAAGGTGGACGTAAATGTACTATTTGTCTCCCCTGAAATAGTATTGCCATTTAATTTCCATTGATATGTTGGTGACACGCCTCCGTTGGTTGTAGTAGCGGTAAATGTTACTGAAACACCTTGACAAACATTATTTTGAGATTCACTAATAACAATACTTGGAGTAACATTATTAGTAACCGTGATGGAGATTACTGACGAAGCCGAACTTTCACAATTGCCACTTTTACAAGTAGCAACATAGTTTTTATTAACTGTTGGACTAACCAAAAGTGGGCTTCCTGTACCAGCTAAAGTTCCACTAATACTGCTTTCATACCATTGAATTGTGCCAGTTGCACAAGTACCCGACAAGCTGGTACTTGAACCATTACAAATATTCGTTAAGGTTGCCGCAGTTGCCGTAGGAGTTGTAACAGTACAGGCTTTTACGGTATAAGTTCCGCCAGTTGAGATTTCTAAACTCAATGGGTCATAATAATTACCTAATTTTCCTGTTGAAACCAAATTACCGACAGAACTACTCAAAATGTAGTATTGCACAACTGTACCAACGGTTTTTGCAGGCATCGTTACACTTATGTTGCTCCCTGAAACCGTCATTGGAATTACGGTTGAAGTTGCATAACCATCAGTTGTATAACGAAGATAGAAGTATTCAGAAGCGTTAGGTGCACCCGATAAATTAGACGAAATCGTTACAGCGTCGGGACTAAAAACATTGCTTGATATTGGCGATTGCGTAGGGGCATTAATGGTAACGGGATTATAGCTTGTTTCTAAAACAGCCATAAATTTATCCGTACCACTATTTGAATTTACGATGTTGAAGGTATAATAATTTAAGGCCGTTGTTGCTTTTAACATTATTCCCTGTCCACCAAAGTTTGAATTATACCTGGCACTTCCCTCATTGATCGCAGGGTCTATTTCAACATTATAATTGGGAATTGTTTTTCCACTCGCATAGGCACGCCATACATTTACATAGGATGAAGCTGTTTCTGGAAATTCCATTTTTCGTACACCCGTTCCAGCCCCTTGCCCAGATGGAACTTGTACTCTAAACTGATTAAACGCCCCTCGGTTTGTCATGGTAGAGCCTATATAAGTACCTGTAATATCTGTACCAATTGCCCCAGGGGATTGTGAATGAATGACATTTTTAGATAACAAAAAGCAAATTATCAATAAGTGCCATTTAGAAAATTGAAACGTTTTTTGTGAAGATGAAGTAAAGTTTATCATAGCAAAATTTATAAAAATGGAATTAAAAAATTGACTAACTTAAAGTCAACGATTCGTAAAGTTCTATAAATATTCATTAGAATATTTATACTTATTAAAATTATTTTTATAAAAATTTAGTGTGCTATGCTGTTATAGGGCAGAAAATCAATATTAATTAAAGTATAAATCAAAAATTTAAAGTAAAACAAAAATTTGTCAAAAATCGAAATCCCTTGCATGATAAGTTGGCTATCAAGCAAAGGATTTATTCATTCACAGTAAATTTGAGTTTTAGAAATCTCTAAATTTAAACTTATATTAGTGTTTATTAGGATAATAGTTAAAACTTGTGAGATTTTACTTTTTGGTTCTGTGTCGTATTCTAAGATTGTGTAATCCACATCCAATCCAAAAGATATTATCACGGAAGTCAAGATTATTAAT
>JAAFIU010000447.1 GCA_013298805.1 Cytophagales bacterium
AACCTCAAAATTGGTCAGTAAAAGGACAATTAGAACATTTTGATTCAAGCCTAAAGAAAACAAAAGGATGGCTTTGGGATAATTTTTTTATGGCAGATACGGATGTCAATACCAAGCTAAAACGTAATAAACCAATTCATGATATTTTAAAATTTGATAGTCCTGATTATAATGAATTTGAACTGTTAGAATATGACTCACAACGACATATTTTTATTGCTAACACAGATTTAGAGGAGTCTGTTCAAGAGCAAATTAATGAGATGTTATTTACTTTAGGAGTGAATCATGAACCAGTAAGAACGGTTCGAGAGGATTACTTAGAGTCTAAAATTCGAGCTATACTAAATCTGATAAATACTTGGGAGAATATCAATATCATACAGTTTCCTACTGCTTTTGAATTCTGTAAAAGAGAAATTTTAGCGTTGTAGTTCTTCTATTTACATACCAGTATATCTAAAAAACACAAAATCCACTTTATTTGCCAAACCATTGAGTGAAAGGTATGTTTTTATCTAAGCCTTGTGGTAAATTTGTCAATTGATTCTATTCTTCATCATTGCCGTTTGATTTTTTTACTCTACTCATCAATTTCTGATTTTAGTCCTAAGTATTTCAAATTTATATTTTTTAAAATTCGGTATTAAACACATCGACTAAATAGGCGTGTCTCAACATTTATGAAACTAAAACTCAGCGTTTTTTTCGTTATTCTGTTTGCACTCAATGCTAACACTTTTGGACAGCAAACGGTGACATTTGGGCTTGGCAATGTCAAAAATGTAACGGTAACTTCTTCTTCAAATACCACTTCTGGACTCAAAACGTTACAGAGTTCGGGATATTTGCCTAATTATAATGCTGCCTCTCGGTTTTTATCGCACGCTACTTTGGGTGCTAAATTTTCGGATATTCAATCCGTAGCCACTATCGGTAAAGAACAATGGATTGATACTCAACTCAATTTGTCCAATTCATTTGGAATGGAAACGTACTTGAAAAGCCTCCACCAAATGATGGTTGATTCTATGCTTCGGGATAATCCTTCGGGTGGTTATACGCTTGATAATACGAACGTCCAAAATTGGCATTTTGATGTGGCTTGGTTTCAAGGAAGTATGACTGCCCCCGATGCTTTACGCTGGCGTGTGGCATTGGCTTTAAGTGAAATTTTGGTTATTTCTCGTGTTTCTGGGCTTGATGGACAACCTTATGCTTTTGCCAGTTATTATGATATTTTGCTGAATAATGCCTTCGGAAATTATCGAACCATTTTGGATAAAATTACCTATCATCCTGCAATGGGTTCGTATCTGACATTTCTCAATAACCACGCCACCAATACCACCAAACAAATTTATCCTGACGAAAATTACGCCCGTGAAATCATGCAGTTGTTTTCTATTGGTTTGTACAAACTGAATGTAAATGGTACAGAAATGAAAGATGCCAATAATAAATCTATTCCAACTTATACCAATACCGACATTGCCGCTTTAGCGAAGGTTTTTACGGGTCTGGGCTGGGGAGATAGACCGTATTTGGGGCATTACCAAAAAGACAAATGGAGTTATACAAAACCCATGAAATTTTTCCCACTTGACTCTTTAGAATATTATCAAGGTTGGTGGCAACCCAAAATTTATAATGGTCACGAACCTGGTTCAAAGACATTTTTGGGAAGTACCATTCCAAACCGTCCTGTCACACAAGGGCAACAAGACATTCAGGACGCTTTAAATATTATCTTTAATCATCCCAATGTTGGGCCATTCATTGCCCGTCGATTGATTCAACGTTTGGTTTCTTCTAATCCTTCTCCTGCTTATATTCAGCGAATTGCTACTGTTTTTAATGATAATGGCAGTGGTGTTCGGGGCGACTTAAAAGCAGTTGTCAGAGCTATTTTATTAGACCAAGAAGCCTGTGATTGTAATGCCGATAAAAACAGTAATTATGCAGGAATGTTGCGTGAGCCTTTTGTTCGTTATATGAATTTGATGCGTGGATTAAAACTGACAACGCAAGGAAATATTTATCGAAATACGATGAATAATCTTTACAGTAGAGTTGAGCAAATCCCGATGTATGCACCAACGGTCTTCAACTTTTTCCAACCTGATTATTCGCCCGATGGAGATTTAAAAATGGCTGGTAAAAATGCTCCCGAATTTCAATTACTTAATTCTCAAACACTTACAGGTTATATAAATGCCTTAAATAGTTGGCTCATTAACGATGACCCCGTAGAGTTTTGGTATCTTTTTAATAATGAAAAATATAAACCTGACCAAGATTCTCAATTTGATTTATCGGCAGATACTACGCTGGCAACTAATGAGAAAATACCACAATT
>JAAFIU010000042.1 GCA_013298805.1 Cytophagales bacterium
GAATGATTAAAGCGAATGTATTACCTTTGTAAAACGAATAGTTATGAATTTTATTCTTGATTTCAATAAAGTAAAGATAACAATATTCGTTCCATTTAACTCAATCATAGTATTACCATTCTTATTGTATTCATTCGTGGAAAAAGACTCAAAAATATATATTGCTGGTCACCGAGGTATGGTGGGTTCCGCAATTCATAGAAAATTACAAGAAAAAGGGTTTACCAATTTCGTTCTAAAAACCTCAAAAGAACTCGATTTACGAAATCAACAAGCAGTTTCTGATTTTTTCAAGACTGAAAAACCTGATTACGTTTTCTTGGCTGCGGCTAAAGTAGGAGGCATTATTGCCAACAATACTTACCGTGCAGACTTTCTTTACGAAAACTTAGCGATTCAAAATAACGTCATTCACAGTGCTTATGAAATAGGTGTAAAGAAGCTAATGTTTTTGGGTTCATCTTGTATTTATCCAAAATTAGCACCTCAACCACTCAAAGAAGAATATTTGTTAAGTGGCTTTTTAGAAGAGACGAACGAGCCTTATGCCATTGCCAAAATTGCGGGCATTAAAATGTGTGAAGCTTACAGAAGTCAGTACGGATGTGATTTCATTTCGGTGATGCCAACTAATTTATACGGTCCAAATGATAATTATGACCTCCAAAAATCGCACGTTTTACCAGCCATGATTCGTAAATTCCACGAAGCTAAAACTTCTGGAAGCGAATCGGTTACACTTTGGGGAACGGGTTCACCCATGCGTGAGTTCTTGCACGCTGACGACCTTGCTGAAGCCTGTGTGTATTTGATGAATAATTACAGCGAAGCCGAGTTTATCAATGTTGGAACAGGAACAGACGTAACTATCAAAGAATTGGCAGAAACGGTTAAGAAAACGGTAGGATTTGAAGGAGAATTAGTTTGGGACACTACCAAACCAGACGGAACACCTCGTAAACTCATGGACGTATCACGCTTACACGCACAAGGTTGGAAGCATACTATTGACTTAGAACAGGGCATAGCATTAGCCTACCAAGATTTCTTGGAGCATCATGATACGCTGAGATTATAAACTTTCTGAAATAATTTTTAATTAAGAAGGCAGAACAAGGAATGTAGATTTTAGAAGTTTTACTTCTCCGTTCTTAATTCCTTATTCTTAATTCTAATTTCAAAACCTTTCAAATCAACAAAAGTCCCCAAATCCACGCTAAACAGCGTGAAATTGGGGACTTTTGTTGGTATTTCTCGAATACGCAAGCACTTTGTCTATGCTTCTTTCGGAAGGTTGTCGATAACTTCTATCCAGACCCGCTTGAACATCAAGCATATCTAAATAAAATTCTAACATTTCAGCATCATGGACTAATCCGTCCTGAATCAAAATGTTTTCTTCTTCCGTTGTTTCTTGATAGACGTAACGGATAACGTCATGCTGCGTAAAGGTTTGTATCATAGCTTGGAGAATGTTTGCTCATCATTTTGCGTAGATTTATCAACGCATAACGCATTCTACCAAGTGCTGTGTTGATGCTAACTCCAGTAGCATCAGCAATTTCCTGAAAACTCATGTCTTCGTAATGACGCATCACTAAAACCTCTCTCTGCGTGTCGGGAAGCATTTTAATCAGGCTTCTTAGATGAGCGTGTGATTCTTCACGAATTTGAATATCCTCATACGAGTCTTCTGCAAAATCTAATGTGTTGAATACACTACTTCCATCCTCAAATACAACATTTGGATAGCGTTTATCACGACGGAAATAATCAATTGCCATGTTATGTGCGATTCTGAGAACCCACGGCAAAAATTTACCTTCATCGTTGTACTTGCCAGACCGAAGAACATCTACTGCTTTGATAAAAGTATCTTGCATTAAATCTTCGGCTACGAAAGTATCCTTGACAATCAAATAAATCGTGGTATAAACTTTGGATTTGTAACGGCGAACAAGAGTTTCAAATGCGTGTTCGTCACTATTTTTGATATAACGTGATACAAGTTCACTGTCGTTAACATGGACTTTTTCCATTCTGATAAATCTATTTAGTTAACGTAAAGCTTCTCCTCAAATTGTATCTGTTTATATTTTTTTTAATGACTCTTCTTGTTCTTTCTTGAAGTTTTTCTGAAAGGGTAATTCAAAGATAGTAGTTGTGATAATATTTCCCAACAAAATGATAAAAAAAATAATACCATTAACAAATATTAACAATAGATTATTCGTTTAAGCATCTCAAAATAAGGTTTTTTACTTACCACCCAAAATTATCATTTGTATTTATCTTTTTTTACAAAATAATATTTGGTTAATTCTGTGCAATAACTATGCCGATTGTAAGTTTTTTTGGATTACTTATGGCATTTACGAAAGATTTAATTGTATAGATTACTGATAATCAATAAATTGAAGAAATTATCAATTCAACAAACTTAACAATTTTCTTTTATGCTTCATCAAACAAAAATAAAATTAGTCGAATGTCCACGAGATGCTATGCAAGGTTGGGAAAACTGGATTCCGACCGATAAAAAAATCTCATACTTAAATCAATTATTAAAAGTCGGTTTTGATACACTTGATTTTGGCAGTTTTGTTTCTCCAAAAGCAATTCCACAAATGGCAGATACCGCCCAAGTTTATGATACTTTAGATTTAGAAAATACCCCAACAAAACTTTTAGCGATAATTGCCAATCTTCGAGGGGCAGAAACGGCCATGAGTTTTGAGAAAATTAAGTATTTAGGCTTTCCGTTTTCCATTTCGGAAACTTTTCAACAAAGAAATACGAATAGCTCGGTAGCTGACGCATTCAAAACGGTAGAAGCCATTCAAAATCTTTGTTTAAAACATCAAAAAGAATTAGTCGTTTACTTTTCAATGGGATTTGGGAATCCTTACGGCGACCCTTACAACATAGAAATTGTAGCAGATTGGGCGGAGAAAATGAATAATTTGGGCATAAAAATCATTGCTCTTTCTGATACCGTTGGCGTGGCTGAACCAGAAATCATTTCTTCACTTTTCAAAAAATTGATTCCTGCTTATCCAATGATTGAATTTGGAGGGCATTTTCACGCACGGGCAGACAATTGGGAAAGTAAAATTAAAGCCGCTTTTGAAGCGAATTGTACTCGTTTTGATGGTGCAATTGGCGGTTTTGGCGGTTGTCCGATGGCGGAAGATGAGTTAGTGGGTAATATTAATACGCAAAACTTAATTCAATTCTTTGAAAATGAACAAATTGATTTACAGTTAGATAAAACAGGTTTTGCTCAATCGGTAGCTTTTAGTAGGGAGGTTTTTATTTAAAAAATTGATGCGTGAAACCTTCTCCATATCTTTGTAGCGAAATTAAAATTTATAACTATGGCAACGGTAGCCTACCAAATTAATAAAGATAAACTCGAAAAGGCAGCTTTCATTTTGAAAACGGTGGCACATCCTACCCGTTTAGCAATTGTGGATTTACTTTCGCAAAATGAAAAACTGTCGGTCAATGAAATTTGTGAGGTTTTGAATTGTGAACAATCGCTTCTTTCGCATCATTTAATCAATATGAAATTGAAGGGAATTTTACGTTCTGAAAAAGACGGCTTAAATGTATTTTATTCATTAAAAGAGCGAGACGTGATTAAATTGATTGAATGTATCGAACATTGCGACTGTAATTATTAAAAATTATGAGTGATTTTTTGACACAAGATTATTGGAACGACCGCTACGAAGCAGGACAAACGGGTTGGGATTTACGCATGGTTTCTCCACCACTAAAAGCCTATATCGACCAAATCACCAATAAAGACATCAGCATTTTGATTCCTGGTTGTGGCAGTGGCTACGAAGCGGAATATTTGGCAAAAGCAGGTTTTAAAAGCATTACAGTTGTTGATTTTGCTCCCTTAGTGGTTGATAAAATGAAGCAATCAATGAGTGGATACAAGAACATAAACATTGTTTGTGGTGATTTTTTTGCTCATGAAAATTCTTACGATTTGATTTTGGAACAAACCTTTTTTTGTGCCATTGACCCGTCGTTAAGACCTCGATACGTTGACAAAATGTATGAATTATTAAATCCTTCGGGGATTTTAGCAGGCTTGCTTTTCAATGTTCAATTTCCAGAAAATCCACCGTTTGGAGGAAATAAAGCAGAATATGAAACCTTATTTTCAGAAAAATTCAATATTAAAATTTTAGAAACTTGCTACAATTCTTTCAGTAAAAGAGCGGGGAATGAATTATTTTTTAAGTTCAGAAGAAGTGAAATAAGCGTTTGATGAATTAAAATTAACCCTTAGGAGGGTTACAACCCTCCTAAGGGTTTTAGGTATTCAATTAGATTTTAGGACGTAGAATACAACTCCTCCTTACACTAACAAAAGTATAAAAAACAGATTTAAACAGACAGAACCAAGCATATTTAACCGCATTGTGTGGTGAAAATCGGCTTGGTTTTCGTTTTTTAATACCTTTAAAAACCATAAGTTAAAGTATATCAAAACGGGAGACATCACTGCCAAATACACAAAAAAGGCTTGAATGTGCAGAATTTGAACATTTTGAAAATAGACAAAAAAACCAACTGTAACAATCAAGAATATACTCGCCGTAAAAAGAAATGTTCCTTTGATGCCCAATAATCTACTCATCGTCAAATCACCTCTTTTAGCGTCTTCTTCGTGCTGATAAATTTGCGTCATCGGATAAAAACCTAAAAGATTTAGACTACTCAATGCCGAAGGAAAAAGGTATTTTTCTTGCCATAAATCCGACAAAGGAATACTATCAACCGCTTGAATGACGGTTAAATACGTAAATGCTCCTTGAAAAACTCCGACGGTCAGCCAACTCAAAATGGGATATTTTTTCAGTCTAATTTTATCATTTGAATACGCTTTTGAGATGCTACTATAAATAAATAAGGCTACACTCAGCACCCAGCCACTCAAAAAACAAGCCCCCACTATTGCCGCAATATCCAAAGCCCAAGCCACATAAAACAACTCACGACTCACGGGCGGGGGATTTTCTAAACCGCCAATTGCTCCTTCGTCTTTGTCGTAATAACTATTGTAGGCATTGGAAGCAGGATAAATAAACAGGTGTAATAAGACAAAAACACCAACCGCAACACCCCACGAAGGGTGTTGGCTTTGGCTCAACGCAAACCAAAATACGGGCATCAAAAAGAATGAAAATGGAATGCGGAGATGAAGGATGATGTTTTTCATTTTATTGTTAAGTATGGTATGCTGAAAAATTCTGAACTATGATTTATAGAAGTATTTGATTTTAAGATTTTCACTTTGTCGATAATCTTAAAATCAAATATTCTTACGAATCATTGCTCAGACAATCCCTTCCAAAATTGTCGGCTAAAAAACCTTTCAAAGGTCCAACCTTTGGCTTTTAAACCCGCAGGAATGTACGCAAAAGTTTCTTTCGGAGATAGACTTTCGTAATATAAATCATCGTCAGTAAGCACTAAAGATTCGTATCGTTGAAGATTTTTTACCGTTAAATCCGCAAAGGGTAATTCTTTGAAATACAGCAAATTACCATTCAATAATTGTTCTTTTAATAGCCAATTAGCTTGATATTTTTCGGAACGAAAAGGCTTTGATTCATACTTTCCTTCCGAAACCATGAGTGCGTATTCCAAATAACTTTTCAACAGTTTTGGCCCTTCATTTTGAGCATCTTCCACTCGTAACTGATTGGGCAAAATGCTACTCACCACAAATACTTTTTCTCTGGCTCTGGTTATGGCAACATTGAGACGATTTTCCCCTCCCTGTGCATTTAACGAACCAAATTGCATACTCATTTTGCCCTTCGCATCTGGGGCGTAACCCACCGAAAAGATGATAAAATCTCGCTCGTCTCCCTGTACATTTTCAATATTTTTGACAAAAGGCGAATGCTTGAAAATTCGGGTTTTTACTTCTAATAAATCTTGAATCAAACCTTGTTGCTTGGCGTTAAAGGTAACTATTCCAATTGACTTTTCGGGAAATTCTTCCGTTAATTTATCCACTAAACTAATTACGGATTCTGCCTCTATTGGGTTTGTATTATTTTCCCAAACACCGTCAACTTTGAGGTACTGAATCGCTGGCTTTTGAAGATTAATATCCTCAAAGTCAGGCAATAAAGACAAAGTATTTTTGTAAAAATAGCGGTTAGAAAAATCAATTAAATCTAAAGAACGACTGCGATAATGCCCTTTCAGTTGCGTTTGTGGAAGGTATTGACAAGCCAAATCCAAGAGGGAATCAACCTCTAATTCGGGTAAATCTTCGGTGTCATTCTCAAAGCGAACTCGGTATAAATCATTGGGTTGCAACTGTTTAGAATCGCCCGCAATGACAATTTGCTTGCCTCTAAACAAAGCAGGAATACCTTGTTCAGCAAAACATTGGGAAGCTTCGTCAAAAATTATTAAATCAAAAAATGCTCCTTCCCCATTGGTTTGTAAAGGAAAAATTGCCGAAACGGTTTCGGGCGATGCCAACCAACACGGAACGAGTTTAAAAAGCTCTTCGGAATATTCGGAAATCAATTTTCTGACCGACCAAAGTTTGCGTTTTTTGGAAACTTGATGCTTCAAATCTCGGTAGGTTACGACATTTTGAAGCCGATTTTTTTCTAAATTTCGATACGTTTCCTCTCTCAATTTTAGCAATAAAATTGCTTGGCTAAATTCTTGTTTTTTTCTAACCGATTCTTGCAAATCACTTTCCAATTGACTCATTTTCAAAGAACTAACACTTCTCAATATCGGATATTTTTCTTCAATGTGTTCAATCCATGCTAATTTTAAGCTGTTTAAAAATGTATCGACAGGCTCATTTTCGGGCAGAAACTTTTCGATAATTTCCCATTCGCTTCTACCAAACGAAGCTTTCAATTCATCGGATTCTTGGAGCAATTCAAAATTATCTTTCAAGTACGTTTTGATTCGCTCTGGATTGATAGAATCTACCAATAAATCAATTTGTTCTTGCGAAAAATATTGCCTCCAAACAATCTGATTTTCAGCTAATTGCTTCGATTTTTGGATAAAATAATTAAGTCTTTTTTGAAAGTCAGAAAACGATAAATCAAGCGAATTTGTTAAAATTTCAACGGATGATTCACGATTACTTTTCACTTTTTTTAATCCTGATTTCCAATGCTTTATGCCATCAACAACTTGATATAATTGCTGAAAATTACGTTCAAACCAACGGTAGCCCTTCCGAAGCCAAACAGGTTCGTCTTCAACATTATTTTGCTTATTCTCAAATAAATCCGACCATTCATACCACCACTTTTCTAAGCCAATTCTATTTTGGATTCTTTCTCTTAATTTTTGTAAATCTTCCAACGAAAGGCTCAAACCATTTGCCGTTGTAACGTCTTGAATTTCAGCTTTTTCTTTGGAGAAAATCCCCCAAAATAATCCACCCAAAACATTAGATTTTGTGTCAATTGCTCCGTTGATTTTGGATAAAACAGGCAGTAACTTGGCACTTGGTAGCGTAATTTCAATGCCTTGTCCCGCAAAAAACTGTCCGACTTGTGCTTCTAATTCAGTTACTTTTGAGAAATTTGTTTTTGATTTTTCGTTGATTAATCGAGTGAAAAGCTGATAAGATTTTTCATTTTTCAAGAGATTCAAAATGGCCTGTAAAGTCTCTTTTTCAGAAGAAATTGCTTTCAAATCTTCAAAGTCATCACGTTTTTTAGAAGAAAAATTTTCAAGGTTTTGTACAAAATTGAAAACTTCGTCAATCACCTGATTTATTTGGGCAATGTTTGAATATTTATGATTTTGGAAAGAGAGCCTATTTTGCCAAAAAATATTGGGTTCTACATCTTCATTTTCAGTTGTAAAAAATAGTCGTTTTTGATAATTCAAATACTGATTAAACTTCCTGACAAAATCCTCTATTTCATTGAATTTAAAGTTTTTATATTCATCACTCAAATCTAAAAACGATTGATTTGGCGAACTTGTCAGGTACAATTCTTTCACCGAAATTCCACATTCAGTAGTATCAAAAAGGGCATCTTTAAATTCTTGTAAAACCTCCGAAATTTTATCTATTTGCCGACTTTCTTGGGTATAATTTCGCTCTAAAAAAATGGCATCAAGGCTATTATTTAGCTTTTGATATTCTTCGATTTGTTCAATTTGAGACAAAATTTGCTCGTACAAATCTTTGCGGTCATTTTTAAAATCATGAACATTGCCCACGAAGGTACGCATACCCGCTTGCGAAAGGCGTTCTTGCACCACATCGAGGGCTGCACGTTTCTGACAAACGACCAAAACTTTTTTACCACGTGCCGTAAAATCGGCTACCAAATTACAAATCAGTTGAGATTTACCCGTTCCTGGAGGACCTTGAACCACCAACGAAGCCCCCGACTTTACTTGTCGCAGTGCTAACTCTTGGGTAGCATCAACGGCGAAGGGCGTTAGTAGGTTTTCCTCTTTAATAGGCGTTCGGAGTTGGGAGTTAGCAGTTAGAGGTTTAGGGAATAAGGATTCTAAATTATTCTCATATTTATTAGAATTTTCGTGAGGAATCATTAAGCCCTCAATATCTGCCAACCCACTACCTCCTAACTCCCAGCTCCTAACCCCTAATTCTTCATAATCTGGCACTAAAAACGAACCTGCTTGTGGGAAAATGCCTAAAACAGCCTGCGGAAATAGTTTTAATTCACCGTTTCGTTCCAATAATTCTAAATCAGCTTTTACGAGTTTCTCGAAATAACTCAACTGACTGACAAACAAGTCTTTATTGAAATCTATTTTCAACGGAGAATCTCGTAAATATTCGTACAATTGCGTTCTAAATTCAAGCGAATCTTTTGAAAAATCCTCAAAACTTTGTTCTAAAAATTCATCCGAAATCTGCACTTGATTGAAATGAGCATACGCCAACAGAAAGCTACGATTGAGCGTAACGGCTTCATCACGAGTTTTTAATTGCCACGTTTCATTTTTTTGCGTGAGATGAACAGGAAAAAACATTAATGGACAACGAACCACCGTTCCGTCTGAAAATTTGCCTTTTACTATCGGAAAACCCACGTACAAATCTTCCGAGCCACGTTCTTCTTCAATAAATTTTTCGGTTCTCGAAATCTTACGTAGGCGTTTGCTCACCTCATTGACACGCTCATATCGTGGGTCGTGAGTATCGCAAAGAGAAATGGTACTTTTCTGAGCAGTTAATTGCTCAATGACGTTGAATGAAGATTTATTTTGTAAAAAATCAAGTTCGTTGATGTCTAAAAACTGTTCCGAAGAAAGACTGAGTAATAACAATGACTTGTTTCTCGAAGTCAGATTGGTCAGTCTTTTTTGGTAAGATTTTAGAATGGTTTGTAGCGTATTTTCTGCCAATTTGGGTGTTGTTTATAATCCTAAACTTTTGTTCAGATACTTCTGAATACCATCTTTGTGCCGTCGTTAAAACAATTAAGCTAATCAAATTTACTAACAAATAACATTAATTCTCATAATCAATTATAAATGGCATCCATTTTGTTTAGGTCTTTATATCTGTAAATTTGTAATACTAAGTAATCAATTTTTGAAATGTATAATAACAAAAAAGTTGTCGTCGTAATGCCTGCGTATAAGGCTGCTCTAACGCTTGAGAAAACTTATCGTGAAATTCCATTTGATCTTGTCGATGAAGTAATTTTAGTGGATGACCACAGTCCAGATAACACCGCAGAAGTAGCTAAATCTCTGGGAATCAAACACGTTATTCGTCATGACAAAAATAAAGGTTATGGCGGCAACCAAAAAACGTGTTATACTAAAGCTCTTGAATTGGGTGCAGACATTGTCATTATGGTTCACCCAGACTATCAATATACGCCCCTCCTACTTCCTGCCATGATTACCATCATTGGCAACGACCTTTACCCTGTGGTTTTTGGCTCAAGGATTTTAGGAAAAGGAGCATTGAAAGGTGGTATGCCCATGTATAAGTATATTGCGAACCGCTTTTTAACGCTTTTTCAGAACATTATGCTTTCGCAGAAACTTTCAGAATATCATACGGGCTACCGAGCATTCTCGAAAGAAGTTTTAGAAAAAGTGCCTTTTCATAAATGTGATGATGATTTCGTTTTTGATAATGAAATGATTGCTCAAATTTTTTGGCAAGGATATGACATTGCTGAAGTAACTTGCCCCACGAAATATTTTGAAGAAGCATCTTCAATCAATTTTGCCAGAAGTTCAAAATATGGCTTAGGTGTTTTGAGAGTATCTATGCGTTATCGTTTGGCAAAATGGGGAATTGGCTGGAATATTTTATAATATATGAAAACAGCCATTATTATTGGAGCAACTGGACTTATCGGTGGTGAATTAGTCAAGCAGATTTTAGATAATCCTCATTATTCAAAAGTGGCTTTACTTTTACGTAAACCACTGGAAATCAGCCATCCAAAACTTGTACAAGAAGTTATTGATTTTGACAAACCTGATGTTTCAAAGATTGTCGGAGATGATTTATTTTGTGCCATCGGAACAACTTTGGCAAAGGCAGGTTCAAAAGAAGCTCAGTATAAAATTGACTGTACCTATCCTTACGAAATCGGGAAAATTGCCAAAGCCAACGGAGTCAAGCAATATATTTTGGTTTCATCGGTCGGCGCAGATTTCAATTCTTCTAATTTTTACCTAAAAACCAAAGGTGATTTAGAACAAAAAATTGAAAGTTTAGGCTTTGAAAATTTCGTCAGCCTCCGTCCGTCCATTCTTTTGGGAGATAGAAAGGAATTTCGTTTGGGCGAAAAAATTGGAACTTTTCTGGCTAAAATTATCAGTCCATTATTAATTGGTGGACTCAAAAAATACCGTGGCATTGAAGCCTCAAGAGTGGCTGAGTCCATGCAAAAACTGGCAAATCAAGGGATTAGTGGAGTACATTTTATAGAATCTGATAAAATTTAGCAACACAGAGTTTGTCTGTAAAAGATTTGTTAATTTTGCTTACAGACTAATCCTGTGTTAAGTTCTAAAACAAATCAATTCTTAAATGTCTCCTCAACAAACCTTTCAAAATCGCAAAGACACCTTTCAAAATCTTGCCGATAATTTCCAAAAAAAATATAATAAATGGGCCATTTTTCGAGCCATTCTATTTCTTGCAACCATCATCATTAGTTACATCACTTATCAACTTTTAGGTGGAAACTACGTCATTCCTATCGTCATTATTGGCATTTCCATTTTCTTAGCTTCTGTATCTAAACATCTGAAAATAAAATATTTACGTGACAAAAATAAAGCATTATCAATGCTTAACGAAGACGAAATCAAACGTTTAGATAATATTTTTACTCGTACCGAAACGGGCGAACAATTCGCAGAAACCAATCATTTTTACAGTTCCGATTTAGACATTTTCGGAAAACAATCCGTCTTCAAACTCCTCAACCGAACGCATACTTATACAGGTGCGGGAATGTTGGCGGAATGGTTGAAATTTCCTGCTAAAAAAACAGAAATTTTAGTCCGACAAGAAATGATTGAAGAATTGTCTTCCAAAATAGATTTTAGACAAGATTTGGAGGCATCTGCTATTTTGATTGAGGAAGTTTCAGAACCGACCGACAAATTACTAAAATGGAGTCAATCTCCTGAAAATGAGCAAATTAAAAAATCTATTTTTCAATACGGCAAATTTCTTCCATACCTGACAATTCCATTGATTATTGCTTGGGCATTTGATTTTCTACCCATCGGTTATCCGCTTTTGATGTTGGTCATTCATGGATTTATCGGGAAACAAATTTATGAGACCGTTTCCAATGCTCTTGACCAAACGCTCAGACTGACGGGAGCATTAAAAGCCTACGCAAATCTCTCTGAAAGCATTGTTAATGAGCAATTTACCCATCCAAAACTTGCTCAATTACAGGCAGAATTATCGGAAGCCAGCCCTGCGATTAGGTCTCTGGAAGATATTTTGAATAAATTAGGAAATAGAGCCAATCCGATTTTTATGTTTATCGTGGGCGTTCCTACGTTATGGGATATTCAATATTTTATCAAACTCGAAAACTGGAAACGTCAGCACCGAGAAAACCTATCAAAATGGCTTTTGGTCATTGCAGAATTTGAAGCCTTGAACAGTTTAGCGGGTTTGCATTTTGCCAATCCTGACTTTGTGAAGCCCGAAATTTTAGATGATTCAATCGCTTTAAAAGCAACAAATTTGGGCCATCCAATGATACGAAAAGCGAAGCGAATTACGAATAGTATTGCCATAGAAGGCGAAGGCAAAACGGTCATCATCACAGGCTCAAATATGTCAGGGAAAAGTACATTTCAGCGAACGGTGGGTGTAAATATGGTCTTGGCTTTGGCGGGTTCGGTGGTGTGTGCAGAGGCGTTTGCGTGTTCATGCGTGCAGGTATTTACGAGTATGCGTACCCAAGATTCTTTGGAAGAAGATACCTCCTCTTTTTATGCCGAATTGAAGCGATTGAAAACCTTAATTGAGGCGGTTAGCAGTAAACAGTTAGCAGTAAACAGTTATCAGTTACCCGTTTTTTATTTTTTAGATGAGATTTTGAAGGGAACGAACTCAAAAGACCGCCATGATGGGGCAAAGGCTTTGATGTTACAATTACACCGAACAAGTGCTTCGGGCTTTATTTCAACGCATGATGTGGAATTGGGAGATGAATTTGAAAAGCAAGGATTTGTGGAGAATTATAGTTTTTCTTCGGATGTAGTAAACGGAGACTTAGTTTTTGATTATAAGCTTCGGGCAGGCGTTTGCCATAGTTTTAATGCCAGTTTATTGATGAAAGGCATTGGGATTGAAATGTAGTTAAATTCAAGTACTGTCATTGCGAGCGTAGCGAAGCAATCTGTTAGCTTATAAAGGAGGTATTTAAACTCCTCTTCATCTATCAAACAGATTGCTTTGCTACGCTCGCAATGACAGTACTTGAATTACTCCTTCACCACTTTCTTTCCTACCGTACCTTCATTCGTTTTTATCTGCAAAATGTACGTTCCTTGAGTTAAATTACGAATATCAATGGTCATTGCATTTGTTTTATCTCCTTGTTTTTCAAAAACTTGTCCACCCGACATTGACGATAATGATACTGATTCAATCTTTACATTTTTAGGCGTTACAATCCTTACTTCATCACTTGATGGATTGGGTGAAACGGTTACGCTTGCTTCCAAAGCAGGTTCTGCTGCAAGAGGTTTTACCAAGGCTGCATCTTGACGAGCATCTGACAAGGCACTCACACATCCGTCAGTCGTAACTACCTGCACATTAAATTTTGAACCAGATACAATTTGTACAATTTGAGCTCCACGTAATGATTCTAAAATTACATCATCTCTGTACCAAACATTTCCAGTTGTAGCACTTGAAGTATATTCCCAATAATCGCCGTTTGCATCCGTCTTTTTCACAACTGAAATCGTTGGTTTTGCAGGATTTACACAGAAGGAGTCAACCGCTGAAACGGCATAATAAGTTGAGTTACCAACTTGGTCAGCCAACACTTTTACTCGTCCTGCTGTTCCTTTAAGCGTAATGCGTTTGCCCGAAATAGTTGCTGGTCCCGAAACAATATTTACCACTGTCGCTAAATTAGAACTTGCCGTTGCGGTTACATCAAAAGCTGGGTCTGTGAGGTTTTTATCTGGTGTTTTAGACAAACTAATTGTTTGTGTTGTTTTAGTAGGTAAAACACGTGTTCCGACGGTGTACCAAACTGCATAAGCCGACTGCCCCACCAAATATTTTTCTGAATTAGCCACACTTTTAATACGGCTTTTATCCATTGTGATTTGATAGGTATTCAAGACCTTCTTTGTGTCTTCATAATTATAAAGTACAAATTCGTCCGTTCTTGAATATTCTGGGTATCCAAGTGTCGTATTTGCGTAGATAAAATCCAAACCATCGGTACGCTCTGTATTTACCCCAATTACGTAATAAATATCATCTGTTTGAATGAAATAATCAAAGGCAATAATATTTGTTGAGTTTTTTGAAAATGATGGATTTCCAATATTCTCTCCTTGCTCTAAACTGGTAAATAATTTACTAACTGTTCCTGTTCCAAAGGCGTTTTTAGCTGCACTCCAAACATTAATAAAACCAACATCCCAATATTCAGATTCTGTTCCTGTGGCATTTTTTAAGATATTATAACCGTCATACACAATGTTTTCGCTTTGGTGATCCCACTCTAAAGCATCTGCATTTTGCACTTGTCCTGTGTTTACACCTTGGGTATAAGTCGGGTTATAAAGCGTAAAGGCTCTACTCTGATTTCCAACCAAATCAAAGACCGTGATTTGTTTATCCGTAGTAGCTACTGTTTTGGCTAAAGTTCTCAATGCGGCTAATTTTTTACCATCTTTAGAAACCGAAACATTTCGCCAAACACCCGATGCTGAAACGTTTTCTACTTTCGGTGTTCCTGCCAAATTAACCCTTTTGATAAAACCATCTCCCGCCACAAAATACGCATACGAGCCATCATCAGGCACAGACGGCTTATGGTCAATTACCACATTGGTTGCTAATTCTACGAAACTACCTGAGTCAGCCTCTCCTTTTGTGCTTGATTTATAAAGTTTTTTGGCAACAGGGTCATAGGTCAATAAACCTTCTGTACCCGTATTTACAGGAACATCAACTTTGGGTGTAGTTGTTGGTGTTGTAGATGGCGTTGTTGAAGGATTGGGGGCATTGGGATCTGTAATACCTACGGCATCAAAAGCGGTTTTTGCCGCTGCAATATCTGAATCTGTAATTCCTTTAGATTTTAAGTCTGTTGCCGATTGAATAATGGCACGACGAAGGTCAAGAAACTTAGAAGTACGAGTTAAATAAATCGTCAAAGCACGGTAATACACCATTTCGGCTTTTTCTTTGGTCATTCCACTTGCCGTAGCAAAACGATAAAAAGCATTATTCGGAATTCCCGAGTTGATATGTACCCCATAATTATCCTGCGAACCCGTGTAATATTGGGTCATTGTGGCAGGTTGATAACCATCGTCATTTAAGCTTTTACCTCCATTATTTGGGTTTGATAAATCCCTCAACGCTCCCGTTGGGTAATAACTTCCTTTCATTACGTCTTCGCCTAAACGCCATAAATCAGCTCCTGTTTTACGCTCAACCATTGCCCCAAAACAGTCTGCCATTGATTCATTTATTGCCCCCGACTGTCCGTTATAGTCTAAGTTGGCGGTGTTTTCAACTACTCCGTGTGTCATTTCGTGACCTGCTACATCCAAACCACCCGCTAATGGTTTAAAGTATGTTCCTCCGCTACCATAACCCATATATTCTCCATTCCAGAAAGCATTATCAAAGCCTTTTCCGTTTTCATCGGTAATATTAATGATGGATACAATTGTTCCACCTTTGCCATTCAATGAGGTTCTTGCGTGATATTGCAAATAATAATCATACGCCTTTCCTGCATTAAAATGTGCTGACACACCATTAGGATTATTCCATGAGTTATTCGTTGACGAAATTTGTCTAACCGTTAAATCCTCATTTACTTTAGAATTCGTCGCATCAATTGTCCAAATAACACCCTGTGGGTCGTCAGCCGCCACTGCACCACCTTTAAACATTGATTTAGTGGCATCAATCAAATTATAGCTACTTCCAGATTGGTACGTATTGATACTTCTGCTAAGTCCATTCAAATCCGTGGCAGTCGCTTTTGCTACGCCATCAAGCGTACAAGTATGATTGTATTTATCTAATATTTCACCCGACTTTGCATCAATCATATAGACCCAACGTTCCAAGAAATTTGGACGAACAACAACTTGATAAGCCAAACGCTCAGCATCGGCTTTTTCGTTTTGGTGATAAATAACAAGGTCAGTTTTAGGCTTTTCGTATTTCAACATTACTCGCTCGGTAGCCGTCATCGTTTTTACGATAGACACTTTGCCGACATCACTCAAAGCGATTGTTCCAACATTTTCAGATGTTAGTGCAGGCGTTACGTCTTCCAAACTTGGCGTTGGAAAAATACGTCCGTTTAATAAAGACACGGCTTCAGCAGATTTTTGGTGTAAAATCATCTCGCCACCATATACAGGCACGCCTTTGTACATCTGTTGCATACGCACGTGAATGGTCTGTATTTCGTCCTCCTCACTTTTGATGATATTCAACTCGTCGTCAGGATTAGCTAATTTCAAAAATGGTTTTACGGCTTCTAAATAGTTATAAGCTGCCGCCGCTACGGCACTCATTCTACCGTTGCGAGTGCTACTTGTTTTGAGGTTCGTTGGTATCCCCTCAATCATGGAAGGCATACCGTTTTCATCAGTAGTAACTTTGATTCCCCTCTTTTTAGCAATCAAAGTTAGATACGTTTGGCTATCAGTTGGTTTTGATAAGTACATCTGACGGGAAATAGTTTTTCCTAAAGCAGAATTATCAATCACTTCAACGGCAGATTTTGAAGAGTTTTCAACCTCAACATCTGACCTTTTAACGGTTTTGAATTTGTTTTGAGCCATCAATGCGTTTCCACAAATGACGGTAATTGCAAGAAGTAATAGTTTTTTCATAATAGTAAGCGAAAAGCGTTTTACGAATAGTATAATAAATTCACTTTCAATTAGTTGCGATTAATTTTTATTGTATTTACTCGACCCATTTTCAAGAAAATCGGAAAGCAAATTTTTAATTTCCTGTGATGTTCATTATTCGCTTTTAGGTCAATAATAAACTGATTAACGGGGTTTTGATGATGGATTTTAATATATTTTTGAACACTCGACCATGTGTTTAAATAGCCTTCGAGTTCATCAAAAGTCCATTCATAATTCATCGTAAATTTAGGTGTTTCTATTTCGGTAAATTCAAATGGAATTGAGCTGTATTCGTCATCAATATAACGTCTTTCGGCATCCCAATATTTTCCAATTTGCTCTTGATAAAAGTGTTGAAATTTATCATTAATCTCCTGATTTTCAATCAATAAAGTTCCATATCCCCAAACTGCCAAAATAGCATTGGATTTGCAAACTCGCTTGACTTCTTGGTAAAACTCTTCAAATTTGAACCAATGTAAGGCTTGTCCAACGGTGACTAAATCGAAATTATTATCTGGGAAATTAGTGTGTTCTGCTTGTGAAATCGTGTAGGTAATCTTAGGGTTCTGATGTGCGTTATCTAATTGTTTTTGTGAAATATCAGTAGCAAAAACTTGCTCGAAATGATTAGCTAATTCACTGGCAACTTGTCCATTTCCAGTAGCACAATCCCAAGCAATATTTTTATTTTCAACTTTATCCAATACAAAATCATACAATTCTTTCGGATATTTCGGACGAAATTTTGCGTATAAATGAGCTTGGGTTGAAAAATTGTCTTTGGGCATGAGTAGTTACTGGTTATTAGTCGGGCGGCGTACCGCTATTGGTTACTCGGCTCAACTTCTCGAAAGTTAAAAGAACTTTCGAGAAGTTAGTGGTTGCTATTTCACCAACTCCATAAAAGTATTATAAAATGCCTTCACCGAATCAGCAGGCATGGTTTTGTCGCCCCACTGGACTTTGTGGCTAAACTTTTTGCGTTCTGAAAACTGCACATAATACGACATATTTCCAGGTGCGTCCATTTTCTTTTCGTCCAATTTCAAGGCTTCAATTTGCTTGAAAAAACTTTTTGTTTTGGATTTTGAAAGGGTTTTTACAACCTCCACCGAATCCACATTACTGGCTTTGTGGAGAATTTGTCCGTCGGGTTTAAGTGTATATTCATGCCAAACGCCCGTAAAACCACCGCCCGAAGCAACGGTAATTTGTTGATTTTCTGGAACAGATTTACAACTTATCATCAATGTTAAAAGCAAGAAGGCAAATATTCTTTTCATATTTTGTAACACGGACAGCCTTATCCGTAAAGGGTAATTTATATGGTTTACTGAAGTCGTCCTTCAAAAGGACGACTTCAGTCTAATTTAAAATTAAATCCCCAACTCACTAACCGCCAACCAAGACATCAATCCCGCTCCAATTTCCAAAGCACTTTCGTCAATATCAAACGTTGGGGTATGCACGCCTGAGATAATTCCTCTTGCTTCATTACGTGTTCCGAGACGATAAAAACATGAATCGACGTGGTGCGTATAATAGGCAAAATCTTCGGCAGCGAGCCAAATATCCAAATCAATTACATTGTCCTGACCCATAAAATCAACGGCTGCATTTTTCATTCTGCGAGTCAATTCGGGTTCATTTTTCAAAAACGGATAACCTTTCTGAATGAAAACTTCACAAGTTCCTCCCATTGATTCAGCAATTCCTTCTGCCATTTTCTTGATTCGTCCCAAAGCATCAGCACGCCATTCTTCGTCCATCGCACGAAAAGTACCTTCTACATAAACTTCATTTGGAATTACGTTGGTAGCACCGTTGGCAATCACTTTTCCAAAACTCAACACCGAAGGATAACGTGGATTACGATTTCGACTGATAATTTGCTGTAAAGCCACAATTATATGCGAAGTAATTAACACAGGGTCGATGCCTAATTCGGGCATTGCACCATGTCCGCCCTTGCCTTTTACGGTAAAATACAATTCATCGGCACTTGCCATGTACATTCCCTCACGGAAACCAATTTTACCAACTGGAATATTCGGAGCCACGTGCTGACCTAACATTTTATTGGGCGTTGGGTTCAACAAAGCACCTTCGGCAATCATGACTGAGGCACCACCAGGGGCTTTTTCTTCGGCAGGTTGGAAAACCAGTTTCACCGTTCCCTCAAACTCGTTGCGTAAATTATGTAAAATTTTAGAAACCCCCAACAAAGAAGCCGTGTGAACATCGTGTCCGCAAGCGTGCATAACTCCCTGATTAAGAGATTTATACGGCACATCATTCGCCTCCACAATTGGCAAAGCATCCATATCCGCCCGCAAAGCCACCACTTTTGAAGATGGATTCCGCCCTTCAATGGTAGCCACCAAACCCGTATTGGCAATGGACGTTGGCGTAATCCCAATTTCTTTCAGACGTTCGGCAACGTATTTTTGCGTATTGTATTCCTGATACGACAACTCAGGATTTTGATGTAAATGTCTGCGGTTAGCCACAAATTCGCCTGCATGGACTTGGGCTAATTGTTTTATTTTTTCTTTCATTTAATTTTTTAAAAATCTTATATCGTACAACAATCCATTAGTAATTGCTGATTAAATAACTTCTCCATTTTCCCTTTTTACGACCACCTACCGAGAAAATTCTCTTTTCTGCATCAATTCCCGAACAATTTAGTTCTATTGCAAGATTATCAATTTGAGAACAAAAATTCTCATAATTAATGGAGTTATTCTTATCATTAACCCAACCATTGTCCAATATCACAATTTCATTCCCTACTAATAAATTGATTGACTTACCAGCCCATTGGTCCATAATATATCCTTTTAAATTAGGAGCTAAGAAGCAAATTAATTTTGTAAAATACCCTATTCCAAGTCCTGGTAATTTACCTTCATTTCTTTTCTTTTGAAATGCCTCAAAAGCTAACTGCCTACTTTTAAATTTACTATTCCTTAAATCATCAACAAGTGAATATAGAACTTCTAATTTTTCTTCTTGACAAAGCAATTTTCCATGCTTTCTATTCATTCCACCCCATGATAAAATTGCCGAAATAACATTTAAGTTATCGTTCTGATTATCAAAGCAGTATTCGAATAGGGAATTTCTGTCAAAACGGGTATTGAGAGAGTTATTAATATTCATACCTGTGCTTTCCGAAAAAACATAGTTAGTCCAATTCAGTGAGTTATTTCCTAAATAGCCTTTATCCTCATCTCCAATTTCTAATAGTCGTTTTAGGTGTATTTCTACCATATGTATTCTTTTTAAAGTTTTGTCAATAATTCTTGATTTCTACCATTCTCAAATTCAATCAAAACGCTACTGTCTAAAAATATTTTCATTGCTCGTAAAATTCTGATTTTGAAGGATTATAGCCTTGTTTTGATTTAAGAATACCGCCAAATTTTGCTAATCCTTCTTTTCGGTATTTATGCTCAGTTTCACTCAAAACGTTTTCATCATTATCAGAAATGTTGGTAAAATGACGAATATTTAGCCTATTAACGATAGCTAAAATTGGTTCTACATCCAATTGATTTTCTATTTCTAACACTATTTTTGTCATGATTTCCTCAATTTATCGTTGAACAAATATACAGATTTATTTTTTCTCTAAATTACCCTACAAATTTAACCACAATTTCAAGTTCTCGTTCTCTGCATCCAATATTTCTAAATGTAGTTTCCCTTCTTCGTTCCACTGAATTTGCAAACCAAAAGCATCTAACAATTCATTCACCATACTTCCGAGGGGTATATTTCCGTTGATGCAGTCTTTAAAATAGCTTGATAATGAACGCCCATAAACTTCTTCACAAACTCGCTGATAATCTTCTAATGAATAACCGACGCCCGTTTTTCCGAAACGTTCCCACAAAATTTGCATGACAGTTTCTAATGATTTTTGATGTCCAAAACGCAAGCGAATCATTAAATCCAAAATCACCGCAACAACCGCCCCTTTCTGGTAAATAGAAACTCTGCGGTGCGGAATAGCTTGAACGTAACCGTCCAACCACAAATCAAAAGAAGATTCTACCAAAGACTGAAAAGCCTTTCCATCTTGCTCAAAATGGCGTTTCAAGACAGTTTCTAATTCCTGCAAATATTGTTCTTGCGTAAAAACACCCGATTGCACCAAAAATAAATCACCGTAATAAGTCGTAACGCCTTCCGCCACAAAACCCGTTGGAAAATAGTTTTCCTTCGTGAAATCATAAGGCATCATCTCAACGGGACGAATTTTGCAAATATTCCAAGCGTGATACAACTCGTGCGAAGACACACCCAAAAGGTCGGTATAAAGTCCATCGCCTTCCGAGTCTGGCCCTAACACAATCATGGTTGAATTTCGATGTTCTACCCCGTGATAAAACGAAGTTGTCAGAATCCAATTGATGAAATGATAGTTTTTTTCGGGAAAATCGCCCATCACTTTTACTTGTTTTTCGGAAAACTTCTGAAAATCTGATAATAATTTTTCCCAATTCGGAATATAATTTCCTAAAAACCAAACATAAAAATCAACTCCGTCAACTTGATACGTTTTACATTGCAAATACGGACTCGCAAGCATCGGCGAATCCACTAATTGATGATAATTTTTGGGAGAAAAGACAAAATTTTCATGAGCCATTCCGCAAGCAATTTTATAGTCACTTGGCAAAATCATTTCTACCTTGCAAGGTTCGTCCATTCGTCCTTCTACATAAGGTAAACAATTGACAAAGTTAACGTACATAACAGACTCATCCACAAAGGAACTTCCTGCATTTTGAACATTAGCAAAATAAGTAAACCTAACCGTAAGTTCCTGTAAACCAGATGTATGAATAAGCCATCGGTCTTTAGTTAGTTTGTAAAAAGACACCTCACCCAGCAACGGCTGCCGCCCCAGCCCCTTCTCCTGATGAGATGGGGAGGAAAATACCTCAAATCGTTGAATATTTTTGGCGAAATTTTGTAATTCATAACGCCCTGGTCGCCAAGTGGGTAGCTGTAATTCAATACTATCTGTGTGGATATTATCAATCACCATTTCAATATTTAAGAAATGACTCTGAGGATTTTCGGACGAAATTTTATATTTTATCATATCGTATTTATAGCTTTGTCAATCATAGTTAAAACTCACCCCTTTACTATTCTGAAATCTTGTATTTCCTAAGTGAAAAATGGGTGCTTTGTATTATTGAGCATCCAATTTACTCATAATCAATCATATAAAACCAGAAACTTTTTGAAAACAATTTGTAATTAAAAAAAACTTCTGTACCTTTGCAGTCCTGTTTTAGAACTCAAAGATTTTTTATTAAGATATAGTCATGAAAAGAACGTTTCAACCATCGGTAAAGAAAAGAAAAAATAAGCACGGTTTCCGTGAGAGAATGTCAACACCAAACGGTCGTCGTACATTAGCGGCTCGTCGTGCAAAAGGAAGACATAAATTGACCGTTTCAGACGAGAAAAGAGGTAAATAGATTTTAGAGAATAGTTAATAATTAATAGAGAATAGTTATTTAATTCTCCATATTAAAACTGTAACAGTTTCTACTGTCACTTGTTAATTTTTAACTATTAACTAAATTACGTGAAATTTACTTTTAAAAAGTCAGAAAGACTCAATTCCAAAAAAGTTATTGAAAGACTCTTTGATAAAAAGGGTAGAGAAACAAACCCATCGGTTTTTCTCTACCCTTTTCGTGTTACTTATATA
>JAAFIU010000388.1 GCA_013298805.1 Cytophagales bacterium
GTTGCAACTCCCTTATTGGGCCTAAAATTACATAGCGTAGTATAACTTTCTGAAAATCAAATACTTGCGATTTCTATTTTTGAGATTTTGCAAAATGCAATTTGCTGATTCTCAACTACTTGTCTTTTTAGAGTCATTTTGATGAACATAGCTTCCAATGGGAACTTTTCGATACCTGAGATACTTGTAAAGTGTCATTTTTGAAACTCCTATCTCTAAGGCAATTTTATCGACTGCCATATCTCCATGTTTGTAATAAGATTCTGCCAAAATTGCCTTTTTTTCGGCTTCTTTGGTCATTCCTTGCCTCCGTCCTCCTTTTCTACCTCTGGCACGAGCGGCTGCCAGACCTGCATTTGTCCGTTCTCTAATTAAATCTCGCTCAAATTCTGCAAAACAAGCGGAGATGTTGAAAAATAGCCGCCCCTGTGGTGTGGTGGTGTCAATAGCATCACTAATGCTTTGAAGTCCAATCTGTCTTTCATTAAATTGAGTAACTAATTCTAAAAGGTGTTTCAACGAACGCCCTAAGCGGTCAAGTTTGTAAACTACCAGCGTATCATCTTTTCGGATTTGGTTTAAGAGTTTATCTAATTCAACCCTATCTGTCTTTGCTCCTGATGCAATCTCGGTAAAGATGATTTCGCAACCTGCCTTAGTTAAGGCATCGGTTTGCATTTGAAGGTTTTGGTCTTTGGTACTTACTCTTGCGTATCCTATTTTCATGGGTTGGGTCAATTTGTATATATTTATCTAAGTTAAAATAAAAATATTTATACTTTGATTATCAGACGGTATTTTTATACTTTTATTATCTTCATTAATGCTTTTTTACCATATTTTTCCAAAACTCAAAAGCCAATCAAAAAGTCTATTCAATTGAGGATTTGATTGGACTTTCAAAACCCACACACTTTTCATTTATGAGTAGAATTAAATTATTGCCAGCCCATGAGATTAAAGAATTCGACACGCCAACCATCTTTTCTGTTTCCCAACAATCCCACTTTTTTAACATTACCGATGATTTGGAAATGGAGTTAGATAAACTGCGACATCCTTGTTCAAAAATGGGTATGCTCTTGCAATGGGGCTATTTTAAGTTTCACGGACGATTCTATGAGGTATCTGATTTCAAAGATATGGACATTCTGTTTGTCGCAAAACAGTTAAACTTGAACCTTAAATACCTTGATTTTCACCGTTTTTATACGAATCATTTAGCCTTCCAACACAAAGAACGTATCTTGTCAATTATTCACTGGAAACCCTTTGATGAAGAGCTGTTCAAACACCAAGTGGAACGATTGGTGGAAAGTCAGTTAGTCCCCAGAAAAGTGCTTTGGGAAACCAGAGCCTATTTATTTCGGCAAGGCATTGAATCGCCCGCCTATGATAAATACGTCCGAATTATTAACGATACGCTTCTGGCTTTTAGCAAACGTATAAATCTATCGTTAGAAAAACACTTGACCGCTTCGCACCGTCAAACCTTGGATGAATTTTTGATTAAAAAAGTAGCTTATCAAAAGAGTGAAATTCAGCGGTATAAGGTCATTATTCATCCCAAAACTCCCAAAGAAATCAAAAAAAGTGTTCAACTATTTGAGGTACTTCGAGGGCGATTAGAGAAGGTTGGCACTTTGGTTGAAAAACTCAATCTGTCCGATGCCACCATTGATTATCACGCCCATTGGGTAACAATTGCTGATAATGATAAGATTGAAACCAATGTCGATAAATACCTTTTTCTCCTTTGTTTTCTGATTCGTCAAGTCCGACAACGGCAAGATTATTTCATTGACATTATCCAAAATAGTGTCAAATCAGCCGAGAATAGAGCTAAAATGGCTCAAAAGGAGGAATATTTTAACAAACAGAAAGAACGAAAACAAGCGACCCAATTACTGATTGATTCTCGAATCAATTACAAACAACAAGTGGAAGAAGTCAAAAATATTCTTAAATCACTCCAAGATAATGATACTAAAGTTTCTCAAATCGAAGATGTTTTTGAGGTGGATGATTCGTTAACGGATATTCAACTTGCCTTGGTTGAGTCGTTGGGCGTTGAAACAGGGAGAGACGAAAAAACAGAGTTTTACCGCTTGTGGCAACGGCAAAGTATTTGGTTAAGCAATCGAGTTTCACAGCCCATTCTAAAACTGATTATCAACCAAGAGGAAACCGATAAAACGCTCTTTGAAGCAATCAGTCATTATATTGAGAAGAAAGGAAAGATAACCAAACCTACAAAAAATCTCAAATGGTTAGACGATAAACAGCAAGATGCTCTCTACGAAATCAATGAAAAAGGAGAAGAAGTATTCCAACGAAGATTATACAAAATGTTCTTATTTGAAGCCATTAATGATGGAATAAAATCAGGGAAATTGAACTTTAATCACTCTTACCGATTTCGATTTTTAGAAGAGTATCTTATCTCTAAAAAAGAATGGAAGGATCATAAAGAACAGTTACTGACGGATGCCGAAATGACCCATTTGACTGACTATGAGGATAATATAGGAGTTTTGAAAGAAAATTTAGATCAGCTCTATCACCAAGTAAATGATGGTTATAATTTGGGAATAAATCCTCATTTGAGATTTGATAAAGCCAATAAACCCATTATTGCCACTCCTGCGGTAGAAAAGCCCGATTTGAGTAAAATCAGTAGTTATTTTAATCCCGCACGATTTACATCTATTTTGGATTTATTGACGGATGTCGAAAAGACCGCTCCGTTTTTACATCATTTGGGACACCAGAGTAAAACCCACGAAAGAAAACGTCCCACACCCGAAACGTTTTTTGCTTCCATTATTGCTTTGGGATGTAACATTGGCGTTGAAAAAATGCGGGATATTTCCAAAGGTATTCAAGTTTCCACGCTCCAAAATACAAGCGATTGGTACTTGTCATTACAAGCTCTCAAAGATGCCAACGATGCCATTATCAAAATGAAAAATGGCTTAGATTTACCAGAAATCCACAGAAATGACCCTAATGAACTGCATACTGCCAGCGATGGACAAAAGATATTGAATAAAAAGAATTCGCTCAACGCTGCCTTTTCTTACAAATATCCAGGCTTTGACAAGGCATCAGTAGCAAACACGGCTGTTGATGAACGATTCGCCATGTTTTATGCAACGGTTATTGTGGCATCGGCACGGGAAGCGGTTAGTATGGTGGATATGCACTTAAACAATCCTGTAATCAAAAGTACGATTCATTCAACTGATACCCACGGCTCAACTGAAGTCGTTTTTGGGATGATGCACTTGTTAGGGGTTTTCTTTGCTCCCAGAATAAAAGACCTTGGTTCACAGCAATTATATGGGTTCAAGAGCAAAAAGGAATATGCAGAGTTAGACTATAAATTAATACCCGACCATACTATTAATACTGCCCTAATAGAGAAACATTGGGACGATATTCT
>JAAFIU010000405.1 GCA_013298805.1 Cytophagales bacterium
TGATTTTAGAACGGTCGGCTTGAGTACGAGCATTTTTATCAAATTTGCGTAGATATTCTATCGGAGGAGCTACGTAAGTAGGATTATAGGGCTTAGAAAAATCAGGGACTGGGCATATAATTTCTACGCCTTTGGTAGAAAATGTGTCCATTTTTTTTTGTCCATAGCCACTAAGTACACAACAAAGTAGTAAGATAGCAGAGAGTAAATTTCTTTTCATGGTATTAGTAAAAGCATTGAGGAAATAAAATCAAGACAAGTTTTGCAAAACAAAGGTTGCCTTGATTATTATACAACGATAAATATAAGGGTTGGATTTTGATTCTTTTAAAAAAATATAAAAAATGGCAACTTAAAATGATTCAATTCTTCATTAACCACTAAAATCACGGATAATTATTCAATCCGAAAATAATTTTTATCTTTGCTTCGTAAAATAATCTCGAAATTCAAATTAACGAACAATAATATGTCAACAGGCTTAGACGCTCTTACCCAACAAAAAATTAATTTATGGCTCTCTGGTAATTATGATGCCGATACCAAAGCTAAAATTCAAGAACTTTTAGATGACAAGAAAGAAACAGAATTGACAGATTCTTTCTACAAAGACCTCGAATTCGGAACGGGTGGAATGCGTGGTGAAATGGGCGTTGGTTGTAACCGTATGAACAAATACACGGTTGGAGGGGCAACACAAGGTTTTGCTAACTATCTAAAAATGAGTATTCCCGAAGGAAATATTAGCGTAGCTATTGCTCATGATTCACGAAATAATTCTCCTTATTTTGCTCGTGTGGCAGCAGATATTTTTTCTGCCAATGGCATTAAAGTATTTCTATTCAAAGAATTACGCCCAACGCCAGAATTATCGTTCGCAATTCGTCATTTAGGCTGTCAGGGAGGTTTAGTGGTTACGGCTTCGCACAATCCACGTGAGTACAATGGTTACAAAGCATACTGGAACGACGGTTCACAAGTAGTTGCCCCGCATGATAAAGGCATTGTGGCAGAAGTAAATAAAATCCAATCTATCGACGACATTAAGTTTACGGGCAATCCTGATTTAATTACGATGATTGGTGAAGAAGTTGATGCAGAATACCTAAAAACTATCGAGCATAATTCTATCAATCCTGATGTAATTGCTCGTCAACAAGATTTGAAAATTGTTTATTCTTCTATTCACGGAACAGGAATTACGCTTGTGCCAAAAGCTTTGCAATTGCTTGGTTTTGAGAATGTAAGCGTTGTCGCAGCCCAAGCTGAACCAGATGGAAACTTCCCAACGGTGATTTACCCCAATCCAGAAGAAGCCGAAGCGATGTCATTGGCAATGCAACAAGCCAAAGAATTAGATGCCGATTTAGTAATTGCCACCGACCCCGATGCCGACCGTGTAGGCGCAGCCGTGAAAAATCCTGCTGGAGAATGGGTATTGCTCAATGGTAATCAAATGGCAAGTTTAATTATCTATTATTTATTGGATGCTTGGAAAAAAGCAGGCAAATTGACGGGTAATGAATTTGTGGCTAAAACCATTGTTACGACCAATATTATTGATAAAATGTGTGAAACTCAGGGCGTAAAATGTTACAATACGCTCACTGGTTTTAAATATATTGCCGCTGTTATCCGTGAATTAGAAGGCAAAGAGAAATTTATTGGCGGAGGTGAAGAATCTTACGGATATTTAATCGGTGATGCTGTGCGTGACAAAGATGCCGTTGCTTCATGTGCCATGATTGCCGAATTGACTGCTTATGCAAAAGACAACGGTAAGTCATTATTCGATTTCTTGACGGAAATGTACATGGAAAATGGATTCTATTACGAAGGATTGATTTCATTGACCAAAAAAGGTAAAGCAGGAGCAGAGGAAATTCAGCAAATGATGGCTAATTTAAGAAGCAATATTCCTGCAACAGTTGCTGGTTCAGAACCTGTAACGGTATTAGATTATACCAACTTGACTTCCAAAGATTTGAAAACGGGTGTAATAATGAATATTCCAGAAGGTTTAGGAATGGAAGCCTCAAACGTAATTCAGTTGGTATTGGCGGATGGTACAAAAGTATCGGCTCGTCCATCGGGTACAGAACCTAAAATTAAGTTTTACGTTTCGGTAAATGCACCATTGACCCGTTCAGAAGACTTTGAGATTGTTCTGGCAAGTTTGAAAGCTAAAGTTTCCTCAATTCAAGAAGACTTAGGACTAAAATAAAACCGTAAAAGGGAGAACATCTCCCTTTTATTATGACCTTTATCATGTCGGACATCGAAAAACAAATCGACCTTTGTTTGTAGCACAAAATATGACCGCTTACTAAGTTTACGCTTGCTGTAAGTATAAAAAGTGTTTAATTTGTGCTGTTAGATATTTAAGATTTGAGTAAATAAAATAATCGTTTAATAATAACACTAAATCAATTTTCAACCCTTAATTTTTTATAACATGAAAAAATTACTGACATTTTCAGCTCTTCTCGCAGTATTATTAACTGTATCGTCTAAAAGTTTTTCACAGGCTTACAAACAAGGTGATAATCTTCTAAATGGTACAGTGGGTTTGGGTAATGGCTTTGGTAGTTTAAGTCTTGGTGGTTCTTTTGAACATGGCTTTACAGAAACAATCAGTGCTGGTGGTAGTGTTGATTATTTAGGATTAGGTACTGCTTATGGTACTGGAGGTCTTCTTTACATTGCTGCAAGAGGTTCTTTCCATGCTGGAGAATTACTGAAAGCAGGTGATAAATTAGACCCATATATCGGACTTGGTTTAGGATATTTATCTTGGCCTGGTACTGGATTTGGAGGAGCAAGTGGAGTATTCTTTCAAGGACATTTAGGTGCAAGATATTGGTTTGCTGATAACCTTGGTGGTGTTGCCGAAATTGGTGCAGGTGCTGCTACTTTAAAAGTTGGTGTTGCCTTGAAATTCTAATTCAGAATATATCATAAAACAAAGAGGCTGTCTCAAAAGGGCAGTCTCTTTTCTTTTTACGGGTTATTTTGTAAATTAGATTTATGAAACAGCCAAATCATCGGGTAGTTTTTAAGCCCTATACTCCCAATCAGTTAAGTCTATTAC
>JAAFIU010000279.1 GCA_013298805.1 Cytophagales bacterium
CGTACTCAAAATGTTCTACGTTTGTATTAATGGTTGACATCGTGATAGATTTTAGTTAAACTTCTCAAAATCAATTAATTTCATTGCTTTGCAACGATTGCAATCTTTACTGCACTTACACTTTTTATGCTCGTGAGTGGTGGAGGGTTGTAGCTGTTCTTTCATTGTGACAATGTATGGTTAATTAGTTTTGGGTACAGTTCTAACGGGCGTTTCGTCATCTAAAAGCATTCTCATGGCTGGCGTATGAAGGTCATCATTTTGTCCTTTGGTCATTGCCCAGAAAAAAGCTGCTAAAAAACCTAAAGCCATCAGCAAACTCACTCCAATCATAAAATAGATAATTTGCATCTGCTGAAATAGTAATTTGTTTCTACAAAATTGATGGAAACAATCAGGAAGTCACATGAGGAGAATCAGCGTAGAAGAGGGTATGTATCAGTCCGAAAACTGACGAATGTCATAAAGGAGGAATTGGTTATTGGTTGATTGGTTATTAGTTGATTGGTTATTGGTTGATTGGTTATTGGTTGATTGGTTATTAGTTGATTGGTTATTGGGAATTGAACTATATTCTTTGTAGAGTTGAATCCTAAAATCCTTCAATCCAATAAATCATAGTTCAGAAGGAAAAGATTGACTAATAACCAATCCACCAATAACCAATCACAATTTATTCGGCTTTGTCATTTCAACAATTTCAACGTCAAAAATACGTTTGCCGTCAATTTTTAAGCGAATGGCGGTTTGTACCGTATGAAAACCATGTAAACCCGCCGCTCCTGGGTTGATAAACAACATTCCACCACGATTGATGTCACGTTTTACTTGCAAAATATGTGAATGTCCACAAACAAAAATATCAGGTTTTTGAATGGCGAAACACTCCAAAGCATCAGGTTTATATTTTGAAGGAGCTCCCGCAATGTGTGTCATCCCAATTACTAAATCTTCACACATAAAGTGGTTTATTTTCGAGTAAATTTGTCGTAAAGTTGCTCCATCAATATTTCCATAAACGCCTTCAATGGGCTTTATGGCTTCGAGTGTATCCGAAATAGATTCATTTCCCCAATCGCCAGCGTGCCAAATTTGGTCGCACCATTCTACATGAGGCATCAGACGTTCGTCGAGGTAATTATGCGTATCAGAAATGATTAATATTTTTTGCATTTTGCAATAAGATTCTTTTGAAGGACGTTTTTTGAATTTGAACCTGTTTAAACTTTCCGTTTCTGGCTGTAAATAATTGTATTTTTGAAGCTGTAATTTTGAAATTTGAAGCCCCAGTGGAACTGCATAGCAGAGCTACGGTAAATAAATTTCGGAAGTACAGATGCTAAAAGACTTTATTTCGGTCGTAAGGGAAAGATTAAACAGGTTCTTTTTAAATAAAATTTATAATCTAACGTATAAGGATTCCGTTTTTAAACAAAATATAATTATCTTAGTTTCATAGCAAAATACATACACTAATCATAACCAAAATATGTCATGCTTGTAAAACCATTCGAGACTGCTCTTTATGAGAAATTACGCCTGTTTTTTGAGAAATATGACTTTGTTTTGGTGGCTGACAAAAAACAATTCCGTAAAGTTACACCAACAGGCTTTCAAAACGTTATTTTTACGGCAACCGCTTATGACGAAGAAGTTTGGTTGGAAGTGAATTTTGGTTGTAGAAATCATCAAATTGAGCAAATAGCACAACAATTTTTAGGCAACACAAGGGACTATTGGGGCGACTCAAATTCCATTGTGGTGTCGATTGGTAAATATAATGATGCTAAATATTTTCGCTACAAAATCATGACCGAACCTGATGTAGAAGATGTTTGTGATATTATTAAAGATTTTCTGATTACCGATGGTTTTCCATTTTTAGAGGCTTCGGATAGCCTTTTGGCATTGAATGAAATCTTTAATAAAACACCTTCAAAATCTTGTAAATATGTTTATAATCAAGTACATAGAAGTTTTAAAGGGGTCATTTGTGGTAAATTAATCAATGATGATAAGTTTTTGGATTTAGCAGATAAACACCGTAATACGCTGACCAAAATTGGAGCAACGCCAGAAGAATTACGCATTTATGAGCAACTTTTGGGTTTTTTGCTTTATTTTTCTGTGAATTAAGCAATAAGCATTTTGATATGAATTGCCGATTTGAAGGTAAAAAAATATCTATATTCAGAAACCTAATGCCCAGCCCCCAATCCCTATTGCCTGATTACTATTTTCAACTCCAATGAAATTTCCGTAAATTGCGAATTGAAGATTTCGATATATGCAATTGCGAGCCATCATACTCTTTGTTTATTTCCTAAGCTGTTGTTCATTCCTTTCAATAGCTCAGCTACGCTTTGAACGCATCGGCAATCAGCAAGGGCTTTCTCAGAATACCATTCACAAAATTTTTCAGGATAAAAAAGGATTTATTTGGTTTGCTACTTCCGACGGACTGAATAAATACGATGGCTACAATTTTACTATATACCGCCATATTTTTGACGACCCCAATTCTATCAGTAGCAGTAATATTTCAACTATCAATGAGGATAGTCACGGTAATTTATGGATTGGAACTGCTGATGGAGGTATCAATAAATTAGACCGCCAAACAGGGCAATTTTTACACATTTTAAAGACTGACGATAGTAAAAATATTGCCAATATAAGTGTTTCTGATATAGTTGTCACCAAAGATGATAAAGTTTGGGTTTCTACTTACCGATACGGATTATTGGTTTTTGACAATAAAAATAACACCGTACAATGGCGTAAAAATGAAGCAGAACCCATTACTACCAACGATATTTCGCACATTATTCAAGACCGCTATGGGAATGTGTTAATGGGCGGACATTATGGTCAAATTATTGAATTTTCAGCCGACAATACGGTGAAAAAATTTAAAATTGAAAATAATTTAGCACCTAAGAAAAATCAAATCACCTGCTTTTTTGAAGACCCACAAGGGAATATTTTAATTGGAACACGTGGAAATGGCATCCATAAAATGGATTTACGAACTCGTAAAATCTCGCAAGTTTTTTATAACCCTCAAAAAACCGACCTCGATAATCTCATCATGTCAATGGCTTATGACCATGAAGGTACGCTTTGGTTTGGTACAGAAAGCGGGGTTGTTTTGATTAAAAAAGGTGATTTCTCTGCTCCAATTCACTTACTTTCTGACCCAGATTCTGACATGGGGCTTAATTCGTTGGCAATTCAAACGGTTTTTGTTGACCGTGATAATAATATTTGGATTGGTACTTGGGAGGCAGGACTAAATGTTCATTACCACAAACAAGCAAAATTTGCTTTATACCGACACAAAACAAATACTTCTCAAAGTTTACTCAGGGATAAGGTAAATTCTATCGTAGCTGAAGACGATAACCGAGTTTGGATTGGAACAAATAGCGGTTTTTCACTTTTGGATAGACGTACCAATTTCTTCAAACATTTTATCAATGACCCTTCCACTTCTACTTTTCGAAATAATAATGACGTAAATTTTTTATACAAAGACAGGCAAGGGGATTTAGAAATTTTGACTTGGGGTGTAGGACTAAAAATTCTCAAAAAAGGGAGTAATATCATCCTCAATTACCCCTATTTAGTAGATGGTTATAGTCCTAAACTGACCTATATCCATGAATCCAAAACTCCCAATCAATTTTGGGTTGGGACACAAGATTCTGGCATTTTAACCTTCAATAAACAAACAGGTAAGTTTAACCTTGTTGAAGATTTAGACAAAAAGGGTATTCTTTCCGAAAGGCACATCAATTGTATTTTAGAAGATAGTAGAGGGATTCTATGGATTGGAACGTACAATAGTGGAATATTTACCTACGATTTGAAAACGCATAAAATAGAGCATTTACAAGAATCTGGCTTGACAGGAAGCATCAAAGGAAATCACGTTTTTCAGATTTTAGAAGATTCTCAAAAGCGAATTTGGGTAGCAACCAATGGCGGAGGTTTTGCTTTGTTTCAACCGCAAACAAAAACTTTCAAAACTTGGACGATTCAAGACGGATTACCCAATAATACGGTGAAAGGTATTGTGGAAGATGTACACCATAACTTGTGGCTTTCGACCAATAAAGGACTTTCCAATTTTATTATTCAGAGTAATTCTTTCAAAAATTATACGCAAGCCAATGGTTTGCAAGGCTCAGAATTTGTAATTAATGCTTACTCTAAAAACAAAGCAGGCGAGTTGTTTTTTGGTGGAACAGGTGGAATGAACGTTTTTCATCCTGATAGTTTGACCGAAAGCAACGACGTTCCACCTGTCTATCTTTCTGGGTTAAGACTTTTTAATAAACCCGTATCCGTAGGTCAAAAAGATTCTCCTCTGCACAAAGACATTTTAGAAACTGACGAAATTTCCTTTACTGCTGACCAAAATGTATTTTCTATTGAATACACCGCTTTAGATTTTCAGCAACTCAAAAATAATCAATACGCTTATATTCTTGAAGGGTTCGACCACGACTGGAACTACGTAGGTACGCAAAGAATAGCCAGTTATACCAACCTCAATCCAGGTGAATATACCTTTTGGGTAAGAGCCAGTAATAATGATGGCGTTTGGAATAATCAAATGGCATTTATTAAAGTAATCATTTTGCCACCGTGGTACAAAACTTGGTGGGCATGGTGCATTTATGCTCTTATCATTGTGGGTAGTATTTATGCACTCAGACGAGTGATTCAGGTACGTGAACACTTTAAATCAGACATTAAATTGCAGGAAAGAGAAAAAGACCAAATTCAAGAATTAGACCGACTAAAAACGAATTTCTTTACCAATATTTCTCACGAGTTTAGAACGCCTTTGACTTTGATAATCAGTCCTTTAGAAAGATATTTGTCTGAAAATTCTGATATACCAGAAAGTCAAAGAAAACGTACCGAATCTATTTATCGCAACGCTAAACAATTGCAAAAATTGATAAATCAATTGCTCGATTTATCTAAATTGGAAGCTGGCAGACTTTCCCCCGAAATTACGCAAAGTGACATGGCAGAATTTGTGGAAAAAATAACATATTCGTTCCAAGATTTGGCTTCGCATCGTAATATATCGCTTAATTTCTCCTCATCTCCCGAACAAATAATGGCGTATTTTGATGGAGATATTATCGAAAAAATCGTTACTAATTTATTATCAAATGCTTTTAAGTTTTCAAAAGATAGTGGAAGTATTTCGGTTGAAGTTTTGATAAATCCTGCTGATAATGAGAAAGTTATTGTAAAAGTAAGTGATACAGGAATTGGGATTGCTCAACAACATCTAAGAAATATATTTAATCGTTTTTACCAAGTCCACGATAAAGCCCAACCTCAAGTAGTGGGAACAGGCGTAGGTTTAGCACTTTGTAAAGAATTGGTAGAATTGCACCGAGGCGAAATTTTGGTAAGTAGTCGAGTTGGTCACGGAACTACTTTCTCGGTACATTTACCAATTGCTCGAAATGCCTTTGACGTAAAATGGATTCGTGACAATGTAGAGGTGAAAAAAGAGCAAGAACTTATTCTT
>JAAFIU010000287.1 GCA_013298805.1 Cytophagales bacterium
ACAAGACATTGCTGTTTCCAATGGGTCTGCCTGTACTTCCGCTTCTATTGACCCATCGCACGTACTGATGGCATTGGGCATGACCGAAACGGAAGCCTTTTCATGTATTCGATTTAGCTTTGGACGGTTCAATAAAGCGGAAGAAATACCTGTGGTGGTAGAAGCTATAAAAGGGGTGGTTGAGAAATTACGTGCAATGGTTTTTTAGACCCCATAATTTTATAAATTTGTTTATGATGAACCAATTAGAAAATACAAATACCCTATTTCAGACCGTCAAAGAGGTTGTACTAAAAGCTAAAAAACTTGCATACCGTTCAAGTAATGCCATCATGTTGAATATGTATTGGGAAGTTGGACAATTGATTGTAGAAGATGAACAAAACGGGAAGTCAAAGGCTATTTACGGAAACGCAACCTTGAAAAATCTGTCAAAGTCTTTAACCTTAGAATTTGGAACTGGATTTGATGAACGTAATCTAAACAATATGAGGGCTTTTTACATTGCTTTCCCAATTTGGAACGCAGTGCGTACCGAATTGAGTTGGACGCATTACCGAATGATTAGTAGAATCAAAAATGAAACTCAACGATTACAATACATCGACTTATCAATTGAAGGAAATTGGGACACTCGCACCCTCCAAAGAAATATAAAAACGCAATATGTCGGTAGAATCTTATCATCAGCAACAACATCGGTGACGCACCCGAAAAATATTATCAAAGACCCCTATATTCTTGAGTTTTACGGATTACCTAATGATATTATACTTACTGAAAAGAAGTTAGAAAATGCTTTAATCAATCATATACAGCAGTTTTTAATGGAATTAGGCAAAGGTTTTGCATTCGTGGCTCGGCAACAACACATCGTTACAGATACTTCGGATTTTTACATTGATTTAGTTTTTTACAATTATTATCTCAAATGTTTCGTGTTAATTGACCTAAAAACCGATAAACTGTCGCACGCAGACATTGGACAGATAGATATGTATGTAAGAATGTATGATGATTTAAAGAAAAGTGCTGACGACAACCCTACCATCGGGATAATTTTATGTACTGAAAAAGACGATACCATCGTAAAATACAGTGTATTAGCAGAAAATGAACAAATTTTGCCAGTAAATACCGATTATACCTCCCCAAAGAAGAAGAATTAAAACAATTAATAGAACAGGATAGAGTTATTTTTGAGCTGGATAGTATGAAGGGGGAATAAAAATAAAACTCACATTACTCTATCAGATTTAGCTTTGGACGATTTAATAAAGCGGAAGAAATACCTATGGTGGTGGAAGCGGTGCGGAAAGTGGTGGAGAGTTTAATGGCTTGGAATTGATGGCAAGCTACTCATTATCAAGAGGTTATTTGGCTTTCATAACGTTCTGAATAAGTATGGGAGTGGGATTTGAAAAGTAGAATCAACTTAGTATATTTGCAATAAATAGAAATAATAATGGAGCAGCCGAGTTACCCATTTAAAAAATATAAACGAGAACTATTATTTGAGTTTGAGAGTGTAAGCGAAATCAAAACAATTAGAAAAGTGATTGCTTACGAACTGATTGATGATAAGCAAAAAGTATTTAATTTGTCTTTAGTGGATAAAAATGATGATGGGAAAATTAGTGATATGGTAGTAAGTAATAACAATGATATGGAAATGGTACTGGCTACTGTAATTCAAACATTACCCATTTTCTTTTCTGAGTTTGAAGGTAGTAAAATATTTTTTAGTGGTAGTACACCATCACGAACAAGACTATATAGGATAATAATAGCAAAATTCCAAAAAGAATTTGAACGTGAGTATTCAATTTTTGGTTTTATTAATCAAATAGCAGAACCCTTTCAACAGGGTAATAAGTATGAAGCATTCTTAATTTCAAAGAAATAATATTATGGAAAAAGAAAGTAACAATATTATAAAAAACAAAAAAAAGAGCCACATTACTCAATATGACTCTTTGGATGCTGCTTTAAAGGCTAAAAATGATATTGCACGAGCTTATTTGAAAAACGCTAAGTTGCCTTAAAAGCCCAAAGGGCTTAAACTGCTGCGGCGAACCGTTCGATTAACCGTAGGTGAAACCTACGGAATATAAATAAAATTACTCGCCAACCCTGTAAGGGTTAAACTTGTTTGTTCAACCCTTGTAGGGTCGGCTTTTTCTCCGTTTTTCTTTCCACGAGTTGTACTCATGTCTATCTAAGTTTAATTCTTTCAGACTTTATTACTAATCAAAAATCAGTTTTTCTAAATCATCTTTAAGCATTTTACCTCCAATACTGGTAAATGGATATGGTCTTTCATCTCCTACCAATTGGATATTTTTTGCTTTGACAAGGTACTTTTTGAAAAAATCAATGGATATATTTTTCTCCCTCATACAATCTGGAAATATTTTAATGAGTATTTCAATAAGTGCAGTAAAACCAATTGTTCTTTGCAAAGCATTATCAGGAGTTATCCCAAAATCCCAATAACTATTACCATTTTCATCAATAAAAATTTCTCTAACGGCAATGAAATAATTGAGTAACGTTTTATAAATGTTATTATCTTTATTTGTTGCATACCACTGACGAAAAATTGTTCTATCATTACCCCCAGTAAGTAATTGTTCTCTTTCCCATAGCCGTTCTTGGTCTGCTTTACTTAGCGATGGCGATATTAGTTTCAGTAATTGTTTAATAAATATTCCTTGAGAAATGGGAGAATCAAATCCTTTTTCTTTGCGTGACAAAAGCCTTATTCTTCTATAAAAAGGCCCGACTTTACCATCTTCTTTTTCCCTTAATCCATTAAGTTGTAAGACAATAGCTAATGCCGTTTTTTGAGGAGAATCTTTTATCGTTAAACCAAACAAGTCATAAACTAAATCTTGGGAAACTTTAACAGGTGTACGATTGATAATAGAAAAAAGCATTGCTTGAAACTCTATTTCCGCCTCAATGAAGAAGGAAACCACAAATTCAAAATTTTCCAACTCTTTTAGCTTCTCATCATTAGAACCTGTTTGTCTTAGCTCTTGAATTGCCAATTGAATGCCTCTAAATCTATGTTGCCCATCAAATATCTGCAAGTATATAGGTGCTTCTGTCGATGTTAGATTTATTCTATTCTTATCAATTTTAAGAGTAAAAATATGTGATTCATCATATTCCAAATCGCCATTTTTTACTTCTTCTGCCAATAAAATAGATGGAACGGAAATTAAGATATTATTGGGGAAACAAGCATCTTCATCAGTTAATAAATAGTTTTTAATACTATTTACCCGTGAAGGATTGGGTTCACGCTGAATATAATCATTATTATTGTAAAGAGGTTCTCCTAAATCATTAAATCCAGTAATAGCTCTACTTGTTACCGAAACCAATTCTATTAATTCTTTTACCTTTATTTTTCCAAGAAAAAAGTCAACAGAGTTTTGTTTCACCTCCTGACAAGAAATTGGTAAAATGTTATTGTTCAAATTCGTCATCATGTTCTTCTAATTTTTCTTGAATAATACTCACTGATGCAGCATAATCTGTTAAAAAACTATTTTGGAGTAAAAACATTTTCCTTCCGCAAGAAACTGCATAGCAAAATACAATAAATGATATATAAATAGAGATATTGTAATGTTCTGGAAGAAAGAGAAGTATAAAGTTCGATTGAAATACATATAATATTGTCGAAATGAAAAGACTTATGATTGCCACTACACTCACTTTTAATTTCAAATTCTCATACAATTCTTTATCTTGATTTGAATTTTCAGGGATATTTTCGATAAGGTAAAAAAAGTTGGTAGCAATTATTCCGAATGATAATATTGGAAGAGAGCCATTATTTAAAAAACATTTAAAATTATCAATATGTAAATACCATTCAAGTAATGAAGCCAACAAAAAAGGGGCTAAATTGAGAATAACAGCTATAAAAAACCATTTTTGAGACTTACTTTCATTATTTTCTCTCAGACCATTTAACACAGTTATTTGCTTAGAGGATGGTACAAATACCCAATTAAAAATCCAGAAATAGATTACTTTTAGTAGATTTTTCATATTTTTAAATTATCATTATTTTCTCTAAATTGCATTATACCCCTCCTACAAACTCTTCCAAAACTGCCCAACCTCAAACAACTCCGCTTTCTTAAACTCCTTTAAATTACTCACCGCTTGCCCTTTTTGGATATTTTCCATATTTCGAGCTAATAGAGTGGATTCCTTTTCGCTTAATCCTAAGAATTTTGACATCATTCTGAGATTGGTTTTATCCTTAATATCCATCAAAAATGCGGTTTCGCACATACTCGAAAAGTCAAAACTTTGCTGGTCAAATTCCTTGATGCCTTGCGACAATAACACCACACAAACGCCCTTTGAACGTATTTCTCGCAATATTTTCTCTAATAAATCTTGACTTTTACGGTCTTTGAAAAGCACGTGGGCTTCGTCAATCAACAACACATACCGGATGGCTTGCAACTTATCATTCACAGGGGCATTTTCCATATTCATAAAGTTGTTGTAGATGTAATTGATAATCAAAAACACCGACGTAAACCGTATCGAATCGGGCAAATCTCCTGACAAACTGAGGTAATAATTTTGATTAAAAATGCTCTTCTTGGCATCCGTTTTGGTCTCGAAAAGGTCTAATTCACCCAGACTGTTTAGGATTTCTTTTAGTGTACTTGCTTTACTGCCTTCCATGTCAAGCACACGGTCATAAATATCTCTGAATGAAGGATATACGCCACTTTTCAAGCCTTGAAAAATATCTTTGATAGCATCCCGCAAGGTTTGTTGCTGGTTCTTGCCAATGTTGGAATAATGCGTAATAATGTCCACCAATTTATTAATGCCCATGATTTTGTTTTTCTCATTCACGGTATCAATAAACGACATCGGATTCAGCGGAAAGGGTACTTGGGGGGCATCAATAAAAGTGGTTTGAGTTTTATTGAAAAAGGGCGTAAGGTCTGCCACATCGTCCTTTTTCAAACCCTTAAAATCCAAATAAATAAAATTGACCGCACCGCCCGATACCTCCACAAACTGACGAAGTATTTCTAAGGCAAATTGCGTTTTGCCCGTTCCAGAACTCCCCGCAACTGCTATGTGGGCATTATTATGTTCGTTGGTATCGTTGAGGGTTGCGTATATGGGGCTGTCATCTTTCAGGTTTTTGCCAATTAACATTTTCAAAGCACCTTCAAAATAGCCTTTGTCTGACACTTTTAATCCTCTTACGCTGGCATCGTAGATAATAGGGTCATTGGTGGAAACTGCCT
>JAAFIU010000382.1 GCA_013298805.1 Cytophagales bacterium
GGTTTCAAAGCACTTTTAGTGAGGTTTGAATTCTCAGTCAAAAATTGGGTTGCGTTGCATTTTATCGCATTCTCAGTCATTTTTTTACGTAAAATCAATAAAAAAATAAAAGTTTAAACAGCTTCCATTTTTAACTCCTCCAATTACAATCAGGAGGACAAACGGGCAATTGACTAACGAACGCATTTAAACTTTCCCCTTGTGCATTTAATCCTTCAAAAACTACAGTACGTGTTCCGTCTTCTGCTCTGGCATGGTGAATTTTAAAGGCATCAAAATCTGGATTATCTAAAAATTGCTGTAAAGCCATTTTACTGACAAAATGGGCATCAATAGAGTTTTCTTTTTTTGTCTCTTGATACTTCTGTACAAAACCCATTGCTTGTTGGTACTCATCAGGGTTCTCTTCGGGTGTGATTATTTTGCTCATGGTTATTAGTGATATTAAAGGATTAAATAATATATTAAAGCTATGAATAAGACATAGTATTACCAAGAAATGCAACAAAAATACCGTAGAATTACCCTATAAATTAGGTAATTCTACGGTATGGAAAATTGAGGGTTTGGTTATTCTTCCACCAATTTCAGTAATCAATTGATAACACCCTATTTTGGCTTATATTTTTTTCGTTTGTTGCTATTACAGACTAAAGTCAGTGTTAAATTTTCAGCATTTTCTTGATATATTTTCCGACAATATCAAATTCTAAATTAACGATGTCTCCAACTTTAAAAGTATGGAAAATGGTATTCTCGTAAGTATATGGAATGATGGCTACTCGGAAAGTATTTATTCCAGAGTTGAAAACGGTCAAACTCGTTCCATTGATACAAATTGAACCTTTTTCAACGGTCACATTCTGTTCATCGGGTGAATATTCAAAGTCAAAAAGCCAAGAACCATCTTGTTCTGCAATAGCCGTAACGACTCCCGTTTGGTCAACGTGTCCTTGCACAATATGCCCATCAAAACGCCCATGTGCTGGCATGCATCTTTCAAGATTTACTTTACTACCAATTTGAAGTTTACCGAGATTGGTTTTTTGTAAAGTTTCGTCGATGGCAGTCACAGAATACTCATTTCCTTGAATATCAATAACGGTCAGACACACGCCATTATGAGCCAGACTTTGGTCAATTTTGAGTTCGTTTGTGAACGGACAAGTAAAAGTGAAGGTGATATTTGTACCTTCTGGTTTAATATTTTTTAATTCGCCGACGGCTTCAATGATTCCTGTAAACATGATTTTTTAGGGATTTGCTATTTAAAATTTAGGTGAAATAGTTAGCAATATTAGCAATACACTTTTGAGCAACCTCTCCCAAGGGTTTAAAACCCTTAGGAGGGCTAAACAAAAGAATATTTACTTTTGGTATAAATAACTAACCAATTCAACTCTAATTCTGTTAATTTATTTTCGGGGTGCAAGTTAGTATTTAATAGAATACGGATTTTCATTCAGCGTTATTACATTTGTCAAAAAATCAGATTTTATGTTTAAGAATAAATTTTTCCTCCTCTTAGTTTTGGCAGTTAACGTGGCGATTATTTTGTACTCGTTAACTGGCAACGAAACAACAAAAAACTACACGGTAGCCACCGATGATTATCTTACTGCTATTCAAGGTTTAAGAAAACAAAAAGATGATTTTCTTAAAACCGACAAAGAATCTCCCATTAAGGATAAAGCAAAATTTAAAGGATTAAAATATTTTGAAATAAATCCAAATTTTAAAGTCATTGGTAAATTAGACAAATTTGCCTCTGACCAAACGATTAATATTTCTATGACGGGTGGTACAACCGAAGAATATGAGGCTTATGGCAATGTTACGTTTGAGGTAGCAGGTGTAAAATGTTCGCTAAAAATCTTCAAAACGCCCGAAGGAAATCTGTTTTTACCTTTCAAAGATTTGACTTCTAATAAAGAAACTTATGGAGCAGGACGATATTTAGATTTTGGCGTTGATGATGTTAAAAATAATCAAATTGAAATTGATTTCAACAAAGCGTATCAACCTTATTGTGCTTATAATGAAACCTTTACTTGCCCAATAACTCCCACTGAAAATTTTCTAAATTTAGCTTTAAAAGTAGGCGAAAGACAGTGAACCTGTTTAATAAAAAAATCCCTGCTTGGAGCAGGGATTCATAATTTATTGATGTGAGTAATAATTCAAAAAGCTATACAGCAAATTCAATTTCTTGGTTAATTGTCAAAACCTCCGTATCTAATAAACGAGCTGATAAACTCAAAGTTTTGATTAATTCATAGTGGAAGAAGAATTTCATCGTGTGAATTTTCGATTCATAAAATGCTAACTCGTCTCCTTCTTGATTGCTACTTACCAAAGCGTTTTTAGCCACAATGCCTTGTTTCAACCAAATCCAAGCAACTGTTACAATTCCGAAAAAGTCCATGTATAAATTGGCATCGGCTAAGAAAACTTCGTTATCTCCCTTCGTTGCGATTCCCAAAAGGTGCATCGTTACTTTTTGAAGACGACCCAATTCTTTCTCTAATTTCTCGGCGTAAGGTTTTAAATCTTCATGTGTTTTTGATTCTTCAATGGTTTTCATAATTTCTCCGAACAATAATTGAGGAGCTTTTCCACCATTTGAAGTAATTCCACGTCCCAAAAGATTCAATGAATGAATTCCCGTCGTGCCTTCATAAATTGACATAATCCGCACGTCACGAGCCATTTGTTCCAATGGGAAATCTTCGGTATAACCATATCCACCAAAAACTTGTAACCCTTCGTTCACGGCTTTGATACCCATTTCGGCAGGATAAGTTTTGGCAACGGTAGTCATCAAATCGAGCATTAATTGATACGATTTTGCTTCTTCGGAAGTTCTTCCCAAGGCATTAATCATATCTTCCCACAGATAACATTCCATTAATAAGCCCAAAGAACCTTCGACGATGGCTTTTTGGAACAACAACATACGTTTTACATCTGGGTGATTGATGATGAATGTTTGTCCTTCGGTTAAATCTTTATTATTTAAACGTCTTCCTTGCGGACGTTCTTTGGCATATTCCAATGAAGCATAATAAGCAGCAGAAGCGATATAAGTTCCGCCCATACCCACGCCCAAACGAGCTTCGTTCATCATTTGGAACATATATTTCAATCCTTGATTGGCTTCTCCAACCAAATAACCAACCGAATTATCTTTATCGCCAAAAGTCAGGTGCATAGCTGGTGTAGCTTTTTGTCCCATTTTGTGATAAATTCCCGTTGAAATTACATCATTATCTTCTGTATATGAACCACTTCCGTTATCTCTGAATTTTGGCACAACGAACAATGAAATACCTTTTGTTCCTAATGGAGCTCCATCAATACGAGCCAATACCAAGTGAACAATATTATCAGCAATGTCATGGTCGCCCGCAGAAATAAATACTTTTTGTCCTTTTATTTTGAAAGTCCCGTCCGCTTGTGGTGAAGCAGTTGTCACTACGTCCGACAATGAGCTACCTGCTTGTGGTTC
>JAAFIU010000301.1 GCA_013298805.1 Cytophagales bacterium
CATAAATGTGCTGAAATACTTTTAAATAATAACAAAATAGACCCTAATGAATTTTTAAGTAGTCCCCAATTCCTTAAAATTGCCAGATTGGAGGCTATTCATATTTAAATTTGGCGAACATATTGAAGATTGAATAAAATATTTAATTTGTAGCCGAGATGCTGTTATTTTTCGACTTGAATAATTTTGCAAGAAATCTTTATAAAAAATACTATTTATTACCTCCCTCACCTCAATCTAGCTTTCCCCTAAAAATACGTTTTTCATTTCTATTTCTTTTGATTGGCTTTGGTAGAATATATACTGAGGCTAACTTTATTCCGATGGTTGAATGATAAAAATCTCTCTTTATTCATTAAAATTTATGCACCCATCATCACCAAATTCATAATTCTTCTAAACTCCCTTATCTTTGTAAAAAAAAGCCAGATGACCAATCAAGAACGAATTGCCCAGTTGAAAGCCTATAAATTGAAAGAAAAATTTCTATTGGAGGATTTGGAAGATTATGAAGACGTGCCTCCACCAACGGAAACGGTTATCAGAATGCGAAAAGAAGTTGACCGTTTTACGGACTTTTTGATAAAGCGTTTAGTAAAAGAAGTTGATAATATTCAAGAACAAACACAACAGTTTTTTAAGGATTGGGATAATGAAGAATTTACCCAAGAAGAAACTGAATTTATCGTAGAAGTTGAATACGAAGCCATGCGAATTGCGGGCGTGAAAGCGGATGATTTATTGATTTAAGGGTATTCTGACCTTCTTTTGATTAGCAAAATCATTCCCAAATTGATATAATCCAAGAATTCTAATGGTACAGTTTTTGTCATAATTTGGTAAATTCTAAAAAAACACAAGCATTTATGTCCGCCACAAATCCGTTGATTGACACGAACTATCTCCAAGAAATTTATGGTGGAGACCAGACTATTTTACAAATAATGTTTGAAACGTTTTTGGAAGATAGCCTAACAACTTGGAATGAAATTGCGTCTGCACTTGAAAAATCTGACTTTCAACAAGTTGGATTATTAACTCATCAAGTAAAGCCATCATTTTCGATGGTTGGACTCCGATATTTGCACCCAAAAATTCAAGCTTTTGAAGATTTAGCGAAAAAGAATGCTGAAAAAGAAATAATATTGGCTCATTTCCAAAACTTGGATAATGAAGTAAAGCAAGCTAAAAAGGTAATTGAAGACGAATTAAGCCGTATTCTCTAAGACAAACATCGAATATGAAAATAGGTATTGAAGCACAACGACTATTTAGACCGCATAAGCATGGCATGGACATTGTGGCTTTGGAGTTGATTCGTGCATTACAAATCATTGATAAAAAAAACGAATATTACATTTTTGTAAAACCAGACGAAGACCGTGCATGTCTGAACGCTACGCCCAATTTCCATATTATTGAAATACCAAGTGTAAATTATGTAGTTTGGGAACAACTTTTATTGCCGTTTTATGCCAAAAAATATGGTTTAGATATTTTGCATTGCACCAGTAATACAGCTCCCCTTTTGCTTTCAATACCTTTGATTTTGACGCTTCATGATGTAATTTTCATGGAAAAAACAACGGGCGAAAACACTTCAACTAACTATCAGAAATACGGAAATATGTACCGTAAATGGCTCGTGCCAAAAATAGTTAAAAAGTGTAAAAATATCATTACCATTTCAGAGGTAGAGAAGGCTAATATTATCCAAACATTGGGTTTGAAAAATGAATCCGTAACCGTGATTCATAATGGGGTAAGCCAGCGTTTTGGCAAAAAACCAAGTCCAGATGTCATGGAAAAAATCAAAATAAACTTGGGTTTAAGCGGTGATTATTTCTTGTTTTTGGGGAATGTTGAACCTCGCAAAAATGTAAAAAATACGGTAAAGGCATTCGTAGCATTCGCAGAGCAAAATCCAACCGTAAAACTTGTAATCACAGGATTGAAAAGCTCATTTATTGAACATATTCTTCTTGAAATCAATAAAAAAGACTTACTCAACCGTTTCGTTCTGACGGGTTTTGTGGATGAAACTACCCTTCTAACCCTTTATGCAGAGGCAAAGGTTTTTTTGTATCCATCGCTCAGAGAAGGCTTTGGTTTACCCATTTTAGAGGCAATGGCTTTTGGTATTCCAGTTGTTACTTCCAACATTTCTGCCATGCCCGAAGTGGCGGGTGACGCCGCATTTATGGTCAACCCCTATTCTGTTGAAGAGATTACAGAAGGAATCACTACTGCTTATCAAAATAATTCCTTACGTAAAACAAAAATTGCCTTGGGATTTGAACGACCAAACCTCTTTACTTGGCAAAATACAGCTACTAAAGTTTTAGATATTTATCAAACATTTAATCATTAAAATTAAAAAGGCACAATATTTGTAATAACCAGTTTATATTATAAATTTCCAATTGTCAATTCTTCAAAATAGACCGTTGGGAACCATCACCTAAATTTCAAAACGGATGATTTGTAATAAAAAATATGGTTTCATTTTAGTCATTTGGGGAGCTTTGGGGCTGATTCCATTTATATCTATTGGTCAAAAAGTTTCGACCGATTCTTTGTTGATTAAAGCTTTTTCAAACGATCAACTTTTGCCACAACTCATTAGTACCGCCCAAAAATTTTCTCCAGAAGCAAAACGACTCACCAGCGGAATAGACTTTGCCACAGCCAATCAGAAAATCAGTAAAAATGCCATTTTTGATAGACTTTCACTTTTAGCCAGTTATCATTACGGTACAAATTACTCTGCCGTTAATGAAACCAATTCATTAAATAGATTTACCACCGTCCAGAGTGGGTTTTACAATTTAGGGGTTGGTATTCAATTACCTGTTTCTCAAATTCTTAATCGGAAACACTTTGAAAGAACAACGCAAGCCCAAATTGAAATGGCAAATTATGAAAAGGAAAATACTTATTTGTATGTTAAACAAAGAGTTATTGAATATTATCAAGACTTAAAATTGGCACACAAGCTCATGCTCATCAGTAGTAATAACCGTCAGGCGGCACAGGTGAATTATAAAATGGCAGAAAGAGATTTTTTGCAAGGGCAAATTACGGTTGAGCAAAACGCCAGAATTTTGGATATTTACAATAAATCAAGAATTGAATACGAAACTTATCTGAATAAATTTCAAACCAGTATGATGGAATTGGATGCTTACACGGGCATTAATTTTTCAACTTTATTAAATCAAGTAAAATGAGTTTCCTACATTTTTTAAAATTAATCTCCAAAAATATCCTTTGGTTGCTAATAATCCCCACGATTTTGGCAGTCTCTATCTACTATTTTACCCGTCACGAAAAAAAAGTATACTCCTCTGAATCAACAATTTATACAGGAATTGCATCAGGATATAGCTTAAATGGAAGCACAAAAGCTGACTTTTACTCAACCAGTAACGCCTTTGACAATTTACTTTCTTTGATTGAATCCAGAGAAACCAAACAAGATGTTTTGATTGATTTGTTAGCAGAACATCTTTTCTTGAAAAAACACGATCCTAATATCCTTACTTGGGGTGCTTATGATGAATTGCAAAAGTTAGTCCCAGCGGAAATAAAGAAACAAATCGTAAAACCAACTTTGGAAGAAACCCGTGCGACAGTTGCTAAAATGGTTGAAAAAAGCGACGATAATTTAATCTATAAAATCATTTATTCGGGAAATGCCTTTTATTCCTTGGAAGCTCTCAAAAACATCAAATCTTCCAGAATTAGTAATAGTGATTTAATCAAAATTTCTTACGAAACCAACGACCCATTTATCTGTAAAAGAACACTTGAATTGTTGGAACAGTCGTTTATGCGTAAAAATAAATTATTACGTGAAGGACAAACAGGCTCGGTGGTAAGTTATTTTGAAACCGAAACCAAAAGGGCATTTTCAAAACTTGATTCTACCGAAAAAACCTTTTTAGATTTCAACAAAACTAACGACATCATTAACTATTATGAGCAAACCAAAGCTGTGGCAGGCGAGCGAGAAGATTTATACGCTTTAAATCACAATTTAGAGATGGACAAAATGTCGTCGAAATCGTCTTTAGAAAAAGTAAATGAAAATATAAAAGGTAGAAATAATCAATTCTCCAACGGTTCTGAAATAATCAAAGAGCGTGAAAGGCTTTCCAATATATACAACAAAATTGCTTTGAGCGAAACTGTCAACAGTGATGGAAGCAATCAAAGGCAGATTGATAGTTTGAAAGGTATTGCCTCAAGAACCGAAGGAACTTTGAAAAATTCATTGGATAGACTTTACCGAGATAGCAACACACCCAACGGGATTCCGACAAAAAACGTTTTGGATGAATGGTTAAAGACAACGCTTGCTTATGAACAAAGCAAAGCGAAATTGACCGTGATGGATAAACGTAAAAAAGAATTTGAAGAGGAATACCGCCGTTTTGCCCCTTTGGGTGCTATGCTGAAGAAAATTGAAAGGCAAATTGGGGTTTCGGAGCAAGAATATTTAGAGCTTCTTCACGGCTTAAATATGGCGAGATTGACGCAACAAAACACGGAATTAACCGCAAAATTAAACGTTGTTGACCCGCCTTATTTACCCCTAAAACCGAACACTTCCAAAAGAATGGTTTTGGTAATTTTAGGCTTTGTGATAGGTTTGGTATTGGTTTTAGCCTTTATCTTAGCGAATGCTTTAATAAACAAAACGCTACTTGAACCCCTCAGAGCAAGAAAAACCGTGGATGCTCCATTATTAGGCGTTTATCCTTTGTTAAATGAAAATACTGACTTTGTAAAAAAAGCAAATTTACGTTTACTCCAACAGTTTTTGGCAAATGTAGAAACGCAACAAAAACCCGTGGTAGTTGGTATTTTGAGTACCCAAGTTGGCGAAGGCAAAACGACCATTATCAACTTATTAGGGCAAGAATTGAAGAATCTGAATTATACCGTTGAAAAACAATTGCTCATCAATAACTCAACAGGAAGTTCAGATACTTATTTACCCATCACGATAAAAGAACCAGAACGAAAAACCTTTGGCATCTCAATACCAGATAGTTACGAAGC
>JAAFIU010000088.1 GCA_013298805.1 Cytophagales bacterium
CTCGCATTAGATTTCGCTTACAATTGCGTTATTCTTGGAATGCAAAAAATACTGTTTTTTTGGGGAATGAACCCTTGTATAATCTTCCTCCTAATTTGCCCGCCAATTCATTTAATCAAAACCAAATGGTTTTTGCTTATAATCATGTGTTTAACCCCCATTTCACCTTTGAAGTTGGATATTTACGGAATCATATTCAAAGAGCGTCCTTAGTGGAATTTGACGAGGAGAATGCCTTGCAAACACATTTTATTTTTAAACTTTGAGGATATTGAGTGAATGCTGAACTGAGTGATTGAGTGAATATCAGACAAACTGTTCACTCAATCACAAATCACTCAGTCGCCACTTACTCAATCACAACTCTCTTTGCTGTTCCGTCTTCGCCTTGTGTAACAGTGACGAAGATTGTGCCTTTGACATTTTTCTTCAAATCAACCTGTCCCATAAAGTCACCTTGAAAGTCTTTGATTTTTTGAGAGCCTACTTCTTTTCCATTAATGTCGGTAACAATTACATTGATGTCGCCTTTTTCTGGTGCAAAGAATTTAAGATTCAACTTATTGTCAAAAGGCTTATTTGGATAGATTTTGAGAGCTTTTACGGTTTTTGACTCATTCATGAAATCTAAATCTTTCATGTCTCCATCAAACTTAAATTTAAAATCTTTCATCATTGGTTCAAGTGAGCCTAAGAGTTTTTTATGGTCAAAATCATTGAATTGCTTTTCCATATCTTTTCCAAAATCTTTAAAGAAAAGAGCCATATCCTCACTATCACTATCTCCATCACCATCCAAATCCTTCTGAATTCGTCTGCCATCTTTATAGATTTCTACTTTCCTTTTCTTTTTCCCTTGTGGAGCATTTAACGAAAAAGGACGGTCGTCATCACCTTCCGATTTCAAATCTGAACCTTCACGTTCTTCTTTATTAATTTTGATTCTGATATGTTTGCGTTCACCACTTCCAGAAGCTGTTAAGAGTGAATCCGATATATGATTAATCAATTTATCCTTTTCATCAGGATTCATTCCTTCAACGTTATAACTACGTTCAAAAACTTCTTTTTTGCCATTTTCTGATGACTCAATATGAATTTTGAGTTGTCCATTTTTCTCTTCAATATTTTGAGAAATGTTTTTTTGTGCCATTGCCGACACTCCCAAAGCGAGCAATAAAGCCGATGTGATTATTTTTTTCATCTGAATAAATGTTTAGTTAATTTAAAGGTATCAGATGGAACGCACTCTTAAATTCATCTGCCCTTTTCAATTAAAAATTATGTGCGTTTCATTGGTATATTTGGTTAAAAATATTATTCGTTTAATTCACGGGAAAGATGCTCATGTTATTTATTTAACAAAGTAACGAATCATCCTTAATATCAATTCTTTATCGACTGTTAAAAGATGTTAAAGAGCATACAAGAGATAGTTTTTACCTTAATTTTGCTGACGAGTTATAGACACAAAAATTTTTAAAATGTTGCAGGGTAGGTTTTAGGATTTGGGATTTAGTGGTTAGTATTTTGACGAAATATCCTTCGCACTAACCCCTAAATCCAAACACCTAACCCATAATTACAAAATGACCAAACAAAAAATACGATATATCATTGCCTTGATGGCTTTTGCTTTGTTGGGTTTAATTGCCTTTCAGATGTATTGGCTTGGTTTTACAGTTCGCTCAAAAAATGACCAGTTTGGGAGTGACGTTCGTGATGCTATGCAGCAGGTTGTCAGGAAATTATCTCAGCAAGAAATGTATTATTTCATGCAACGAAAAATAGCTTCCGAAGAAAATAAAAAGCAATTATTGGCAATTTCAAAACCCGCAGAAGGACCTGTAAAAACCAAAAAAGATAAGCCTCGAACAATCACTCCGAAAAGCCCAAGTGTTGCAATGAACTTGGGAAAAATGACTGAGAAGCAATTTCCATCAGATATTTTAGTATCAAAAGGTGTAGAAATTCTCCCAAATGGAGAAATTAGGGAACATCAGGAATTTTCAATTGACCTAAAAGATGAAGATGTTGTAAGTCTGATGAGCGGTCAAAAACAATTAGATGATATTTTTGGTGAAGCCATCCAACGCCATAATTTACTGGTTGATGATTCGGTGAAACATTATAAAGAATTAGCCACAAAAAAGAAGAAAATAAAACGAAATCTGCACATTGACCGCCACCTTCAGTACGAAGAAACTGCCCAAAAAGTGAAAAACAAGGCAGAAATGGCGAAGGAAGTTTTCAATGATTTTCTGTTTACAAAACGTAGTATTTACGATAGAATCAACTATCAGATTTTAGATTCTTTACTGAAGTACGAAATCAAAATGAAAGGTATTGAAATTCCATTTGAATACGGAATTAGTAGCTTAGAAAATCCTAATTATTTGCACTATGCGTCGTCGATGAAATATAAAATGACAGGCTTGAAAAATGAAAAAGATACCTACACCGTCAGCCTTTTTCCGAATGATTACAGTAATTCAGAGAACTATTTAAGAGTCTATTTCCCGAACCAAGACCGTTATATTATCCGTAATATTTGGATGATGTACGCCACCTCACTCCTACTGATTTTGGTAGTTTTGGGTTGTTTTTACGTGGCGGTTAGCACCATTTTAAAGCAAAAGCAATTGGCAGATATTAAAAATGACTTCATCAATAACATGACGCATGAGTTTAAAACGCCAATTTCTACTATTTCATTGGCGACACAAATGCTTGGCGATGAAGCCGTTGCGGCAAGTCCAACGATATTTAAGCGATACTTAGGCATTATTCAAGACGAAAACAAACGACTTGGCTCGCAAGTGGAAAAGGTTTTGCAAACTGCCCAAATGGAACGTGGAGAGGTTCGCTTGAAATTGGGAACGGTAAATGTGCATCAAATTATTGAACGAGTTTTGGAAAATATTAGTCCACAAATTGAGCTTCGAGAAGGAATTATTGACGTAGATTTACAGGCAGAAAATGTAGAAATTCAAGCCGATGAAGTGCATTTGACCAATATTCTTTTCAACCTTTTGGATAATGCCAATAAATATTCTACTGAAAAACCAATCATCACAATCACAACGGAAGATACCGAAAAGGGGCTTTCTATCAAAGTAAGCGATAAAGGAATTGGCATGACTAAGGATTCCATCAAGCAAATTTTTGAGAAATTCTACCGTGTACCTACGGGAAATGTACATGATGTAAAAGGCTTTGGATTAGGACTGAGTTACGTAAAAAAAATGGTAGAAGAACATCACGGAAAAATCAATGTACAGAGTAAATTGGGCGAAGGGAGTGAGTTTGAAGTGGTGTTGCCTGTTTAGATAAATATTAAAAATCAAACCAAATTTAACAAAATGACCAAGATTCTACTCGCCGAAGACGACCCAAATTTGGGAACATTATTGCAAGAATATTTGACCATCAAAGGTTATGAAACCACTTTGGCAAAGGATGGCGACGAAGCCCTCACCAAGTTTGTTCAACAACCTTACGACCTTTGTATTTTTGATGTAATGATGCCCAAAAAAGACGGTTTTACTTTGGCTAAGGAAGTAAGAATGTCGGACAGAGATACGCCTATTATCTTTCTGACGGCAAAAGCCATGAAAGAAGATACGCTGCAAGGTTTTAAATTGGGAGCGGATGACTATATGACGAAGCCTTTTTCGATGGAAGAATTATTGGCTCGTTTGCAAGCAGTTTTAAGAAGAAGTCAGAAGGAAGAATTGCAAAATGAGAAAATTACGACCTTCAAAATCAGAGGTTTTATTTTCGACTCTGAGAAACAAACGCTCATACATCATGAAGAATCGCAGAAATTAACTGTCAAAGAATCGCAATTATTAAAGCTCCTTTGCGAAAACATGGGCAACTCCGTAAGCCGTAGTTTTGCTCTAAAAATGGTTTGGGGAGACGATACCTATTTCAACGCTCGAAGCATGGACGTGTACATTACCAAACTTCGTAAATTTCTAAAAGAAGAACCTGAAATTCAAATAGTTAATGTTCATGGCGAAGGTTTTAAATTGATGGTATGAAGATATTTGTCTGAATTAGGATTCGTCAGATTAAAGGATTACAGGATTTTACTTTAATCCAATTAATCCATAAATCTGACACATCCAAATTCAGAAATTTTAGCACAATTCCTTGAAAATTATTTTTTACTTAATTTTTCCACTATACCTTTGTACCACAATCACAAAAAGGGGTGCCTTATAATAACGGGCTGAGATTATACCCATTGAACCTGATGCGGGTAATGCCGTCGAAGGGAATTTTGTCAATCACAAAATTAATGGTTTTTTGTATGTTAAATCTGACTGGATTTGACTCCTTTGCCTGTCTTGAACTCAAATTCAAGCAATGAAAAACAACAATTATCAGTCGGGCGGCGTACCGCTTGCAGTAAACAGAGAACAGTCACTGGCTAACAACTACTTATCTTCTATTTTTTGCCGTTGTTTATCAATCGCAAATCTATCTTTTCTTACTGTTTGCTGTTTACTGTTGACTGTAAACTGTGCATTCGCTCAATTTTCCATTACTGGAAAAATCACCGATGCCGAATCTGGCAAAACACTTTCGGGTACAACCATTTCCTTAGAAAATACGACCAGAGGAACCGTCACCAATTCACAAGGATTTTATCAATTTAAAAATTTAAAATCAGGCTCTTACGTATTAAAAATTAGCTATTTAGGATTTACTAAAATCACTAAAGCGATTGATTTACAAAAAGATGAGACCTTCGATTTTTCACTTCAAAAATCAACTTTCGAGGCTGACGAAGTCGTGGTAAGTGCCACTCGTGCCAATGCCAATTCGGCAATGGCGTACTCTGACATCAGCAAAGAATATCTCCAAAAACAAAATTTAGGGCAGGATATTCCACAATTGTTAAACTTCACGCCATCGTTGGTAACAACTTCTGATGCAGGTGCGGGCGTGGGTTACACAGGAATTCGTATTCGTGGAACGGACGCAACCCGTATCAACGTAACTATCAACGGTATTCCCATCAATGACTCGGAAGACCAAGGTGTTTATTGGGTAAATATGCCTGATATGGCGAGTTCGGCCAATTCGGTACAAATTCAACGTGGCGTCGGAACTTCAACCAACGGTGCAGGAGCTTTTGGAGCAACGGTAAACCTTTCGACTAACGAATTCAGAAAAGAACCTTACGCAGAAATTAACAACTCCATTGGCTCTTTCAAAACTCGTAAAAGTACAATTTTGGTTGGTTCGGGTTTATTGAACGGAAAATTTACGATTGATGCTCGCTTATCTAAACTAAATTCTGATGGTTATATCGACCGTGCTTCTTCCGATTTAAAATCATTTTACCTTTCGGGAGCGTATTTTGGCAAAAAATCTTTTGTTCGTTTGAATGTATTTTCGGGTAAAGAAAAAACGTATCAATCTTGGTATGGTTTATCGGAAGACCAACTGTTAACTAACCGAACCGCCAATTATTATACTTATCCAAACCAAACGGATAATTATCAGCAAGACCATTATCAGTTGCTTTCTTCGCACATTTTATCTTCAAATTGGACGTTTAATTTTAACCTTCATTACACCAAAGGAGCAGGATATTACGAAGAATATAAGAAAGAAAGCGACCTTTCAGCTTATGGATTGCCAAATATTATTGCGGGAAAAGACACCATTACTACCACAGATAATATTCGCAGGAAATGGTTGGATAATGATTTTTACGGAACAACCTTCTCTTTAAATTATCAAGGTAATAATAAACTTTCAGCCAATTTTGGCGGTGGTTGGAATGAATATGATGGTAAACATTTTGGGGAAATAATCTGGGCAAAATACGCTCAAAATGCTCCCTTTGGTTATCGTTGGTATGAGAATAATGCCAAAAAGACCGATTTTAATTTGTACGGAAAAGTCTATTATCAACTATCTGATAAATTGAATGCCTTTGCCGATTTACAAGTTAGAATGGTGAATTACAACATAAACGGAATTGCCGATAGAAGACAAGATGTTACCTTAAAAACCAATTACAGCTTCTTCAACCCAAAATTAGGTTTAACCTATCAAGTAGCTGACAATTCAACTATTTATGGCTCATACAGCGTTGGTAATAAAGAGCCTTCTCGCCAAGACTTTGTGGATAATGCTCCTAAATTTCCTTTGGCAGAAACCTTGAATGACTTTGAAGTAGGTTATAAAACTCAAAAATCGAATGTCGCTTTTTCTGTAAATGGCTACTTGATGAACTATAAAAATCAGTTGGTTCTTACTGGCAGAATCAACAGTGTTGGCGATGCAATCCGTACCAACGTGGCTGATAGCTACCGCATGGGAATAGAAATTGAAGCGGGCGTCAAAATTACTAAAGAACTAAAAATCAACGCAAACCTTACCTTATCAAACAATAAAATTAAGAATTTTACGGAGACTGTTCCCAATTATGATGGTGAAGCCGATGGTGTAAATCAATTTGCAGAAACGAATATTTCTTTCTCTCCGAGTACCATTATGGGTTCTCAAATTTTATACACACCCCTTAAAAATTTAGAATTTGGCTTTTTGTCAAAATTTGTAGGAAAACAGTATTTGGATAATACTTCTAACGAAAAACGTAAATTGAATTCTTATTTCACCAACGACTTAAGAGCTATTTATACCCTGAAAGGTAAATTGTTGAAAGAGGTAAATTTTAGTCTTTTGGTCAATAATATCTTCAATACCTTGTACGAATCTAACGGATATTCTTACAGTTATATTTACGACAAGCAGACTACAACCGAAAATTATTATTATCCACAGGCAGGCACAAATGTGATGTTTGGGGTTAATTTAAAATTCTAAGCAACATTCCCTACGACTATTTAACGTATGTTTTAGGCTCAAGTTTAATTACTTGAGCCTTTTTTTGTTCCCTCGCAATCCAAAGTCAAATCTATCCCGTAGATATGTTTGATTTAGCTTTTAAAACACATTATTACATCATGGAAAGGTTTAAAAAATTACTGAAAATTTCAGCTTATACCGTATTGTCTATTTTTGTCGCTTTTGTCATTTATGCTAACTGGGAAGAACCTTCTCTATCGGACAGACTTAACTTAAAACCTATTGAATTGAGCGTTTTCACACTCAATCACGAAGTTTCAACCGAGGATAGTTTACAGATTGCTCAAAAATTTGCTACCAATAAGGGAATAACAGCTTCAACGATTAATCCGAAGGGAAAAACCATTAGCATTACTTATCACGCTGATGAAACTTCTGAAAATGAATTGAGACAAGCCATTGAAGCAGAAAAATTTGAGGCAAAAAAAGTAGATTTTACAGCATTTAAAGGGCCACAATGCCCCGTTCCGACCGAGTATATTGATTTTATTATCAATACAAAAAAGGCACTTTGTTTTAGATGAGATAATTAACGAGTGAAATTTCTTTCATAACATTTACTTGCTAACGTTAATGAAATTGCGACTTGCATCTTATCGCTATCATTAATTTTTTACTCTCAAAACCTTGCCCGAGTTTTAAAATCATCAACAAATTTGAGTAAAACGGGCTTATTCAAATTTGTAATTAATTTTTCTTAATAACATGAAAAAATCAATTCAACTGTGGGGTGCATTCCTCATGGCAGGAACGTTATTGTTTACATCTTGCAAAAAAGATGATATGGCAGTTGCTCCAACGCCAACGCTTTATGCTCGTTTAGGGGGAAATTCTGCAATTTCAGCGGTAATTGACCAATTTATTGCCAACGTAGCGGGCGACGCACGTATCAATGCTTTCTTCGCTGATGCAGCCGCAGACCCAGCTCGTTTAACGAAGTTGCGTAACAACTTAATTAATCAGGTTGGAATGGCAACGGGTGGTATGGAAAAATACACTGGACTTGACATGAAAGCCGCTCACAAAGGAATGGGGATTGAAGATTCACATTTCACAGCTTTAGTAGAAGATTTGTCTTTATCTCTTGATAAATTCAAAGTTCCAACTGCTGAAAAAACTGAGTTATTAACTGCTTTAGCTGCTATGAAACCAGACATCGTAGAAGGAGCAACAACTCTTTATGCTCGTTTGGGTGGTAATGCAGCAATTACTGCTGTAATTGACGACTTTATTGGTAAAGTTGCCGCAGATTCACGTATCAACGCATTTTTTGCTGCTGCTGCTGCTGACCCTGCTCGTTTAAACCGTTTGAAATTGAACCTCGTAAATCAAGTTGGACAAGCTTCGGGTGGACCAGAAAAATATTCAGGTCTTGACATGAAAACTGCTCACAAAGGCATGAAAATTACTGATGCTCAATTCAATGCTTTAGTTGAAGATTTACAGGCTTCTTTAGTGAAATTCAAGGTTGAATCAAGAACAAAAATTCAATTATTGACTGCATTAGGTGGCATGAGAGCTGATATTGTAGGACAATAATCAGTTTCCAGTAAACAGTTATCAGTAAACAATTCCTGATAGATTTGCTTAGAAAGTGTTTTTAAGGCAATTATTCTTAGCACCTGATAACTGTTTACTGATAATTGCTCACTGATAACTGACATCTGCTTTACTGACTTTTGTCATATTGTACAATTCCAAGAGATACTACTTTCGAGAATTACTTTTTCATCAATAAAAACCAGTTATTTATACCTATTCTAAATTAGAAAACTACGCCAAAAATTACATATCATTTCCCCTAAAAATATTCGTTCTTGTTGTAATTTTGCAGTCCAAACAATTTATATAAATTTGGAACTGCTCCAAAATATAATTGTTTAATTTTCAATGATTTAACAATTTACAGGTGTAAAATTAATTGTCATTATTGAATCGGAATCGTAAGGAATCATGCAAAATATATTCAAAGCATTTAGTCTATCATATAAATCTGCTCCACTGGCAGTTCGTGAACAAGTCACCCTGACGGAAGGAGAAATAAAAGACTTCTCTCTGAAAATCAAGGACTTATTCAATATTCAAGAATGTTTGGTAGTCTCAACCTGCAATCGTACTGAAGTTTATTACACTTCTGAGCAAGATATTACAACAGATGTTATCAAAGCATTACTTACTTATAAAGGTATTATTGACACTGCATCATATTTTGTACATTTCCAACAATTCAATACTCAAGCTGACGCCGTAAAACACCTTTTTGAGGTAGCCACAGGTTTACATTCACAAGTGGTAGGAGATTTACAGATTCCTAACCAAATCAAACATTCGTATCAATTTTCGGCTGATTTGAACATGGCTGGGCCATTCCTTCACCGTTTGATGCACACCATTTTCTTTTCAAACAAGAGAGTTGCTCAAGAAACTTCCTTCCGTGACGGTGCTGCTTCTACTTCTTACGCTGCCGTTGCTCTTACCGAAGAAGTTACGCAAAACATCAATAATCCAAAAGTTTTAATATTGGGTTTAGGAGAAATCGGTATTGATGTTTGCCATAATATTGCCGACAAAGAATTTGCCGAAATTACGGTAATGAACCGTACCAGAGCAAAAGCAGAGGATATTGCCAAAGGGAATAATTTCAGAATTGCTGATTTTACCGATTTAGAAAAAGAAGTCAGAAGAGCAGACGTAATTATTTCTTCGGTAATGATTGATAAACCATTGATTACGAAAGAATTAATGGAAAAAATTGGCATTCTTACTTTTAAGTATTTCATTGATTTATCTGTTCCAAGAAGTGTAGAAGATAACGTAGAGGAAGTTGCAGGAGCATTAGTTTATAACGTTGATAGCCTTCGTGAGCGTGCGGATGAAGCTTTACGTACTCGTTTGGCATCCATTCCCGACGTAGAAAGAATCATCGACGAAGCTATCGTTTCATTTAATGATTGGTCGAGAGAAATGGTTGTTTCACCAACTATCAACAAACTCAAAAATTCATTAGAGCAAATCAGGAAAGAAGAAATTGCTCGTCATTTGAAAAACCTATCGCCCGAAGAATCAGAAAGAATTGAAAAAATCACGATGGGCATTGTTCAAAAAATCATGAAATCGCCCGTATTGAACCTAAAAGCCGCCTGCAAACGTGGCGATGCCGACCAATTGGTGGATGTCATTACGGAATTGTTCGATTTAGAAAAACAAGCAAATGGTACTTATGTGCATTAGAGAAAAAGTCCTTCAAAATTAATTTTGAAGGACTTTTTCTTATTTGTATTTCAATTCAAATATATTTCCATAAAGACCCGATATTTCTCTTACAACTCCTTTTTTACTGTTCAATTTAGCCTCATCTATTATAGGATATTCGTTACAATTATCTATCTTTTTTAGAGAAAATTTCACATTTACGGTATCTGTTCTATTCAGAATTTTATTTACTAAAATAACCTTAGTATCTGAATTAAAGCCTCCTCCAGTTAAACCATAATAAGGACTTATAAGACACAATGTATCTTCTTCTACGATAATGGTTCTTGCAGATAATTGCTCTCCAATAAATGATAAATTTTCATACTGTCCTTTATCATTTAGTTTTGTTAAGCCCATTCCCCCATAGTTCTTGATAACAACATATTGAGGGGTATGTGAAACATAGTCTGTTTGACAACATCCCCAAAATAAACATAGAATAGTAGTAGCAGAAAGCAATTTTATCATGGTCGTATATTAGTTATTGATTTTACTTGCGTATCGTAACCCATATCATAAGGAGCATAATACCAATTATTTTGTTGTCCCCCCCACCCCATATTAAAATGTATTCTACCTCCACTTATGCAATCTTGAGAAAACACCCAATACTGAATACCATCAGCAACCCAAATATGCCATTCATTAAAATTCAATACTCACCCTTTTGTACCTGAAATAATCACAGGATATCCTTGTAACAAATCGTTTACAACATTATTAAATACATAGTCTTGGCTATTTCCCCCTGAACTGTATCCAGCATTAGCAAATGCAGATGGTATAGCCCAAGGAAAAGTTGAAGTACTTGTCGAGCAACTCCATGGGGTTTGGGTTGAAATTGGTGTACTTCCTGCTTTTTCGCCTGCATATTTGACAAGCCTTGCAATTTCTGTTTGACCACTATTAAAACTACATGTGAAGGGATTGTTAGTAGCATTATTCATTAATCCATAATTAAATCCAAACGGTTTTTGGTGACGGAACATAATTTGTGCCATTGCTACAGCTCCACAACCCGCAGGAACTCTTCCACAATATCCATTTGGAGCTCCACAAGGGTCGGGAGGACAAAAGTTATTATATCCTCCCCATTGAGCCCAATTTGTACTTAGAAAATTAGAATTATATGAATACTGGTCTTGACAAGCCGCCCCTCCTCCGTCATTTGGTAATCCTGCAACCCTACCTCCTTTGATATTTTTCGATAATTTAATTTGTTTTAACGGGTCTCCTGTTTCTTCAAAATCTTTCCAAAGACTTTTTAGATATTGGTCTTCATTATTTGATATTTTTTTTATTTTCTGGCTATCAATATATCCTTCTAAACCGTGCATCCAAATTGAAACACCTGTCACTGTCGTATCAAAGTCCCCCATATCTGACTCTACTAACAGAGGAAATGCTCTCTTATCTGCTGAAACAACTCGATAGCCTTTTCCGTTTCCATAAGAGATAACATGATAAACATCTTCGCCTTTACTATTTTTCTTTGTTTTTGCAGTTACGACAACTTTATCCGCTTCAATTCTTCCATTTTTTAAATTTGGTTGCTCACAAATAGATTTAGCTTTTTCAAGCGATACTTTATAGTCTTCCATATTATTAGAATTAGGCTCCGTAGAGATGTCTTTTTGACAAGAAAATAACATAGGGAAAAATATCAAAAATAATAACCAAATGAATACATTTTTCATGACCTTTGTGTTGGGTTTAATTGTTAGAAATTTGACCTTTAAGCCCCATCTGGTCGCCAAACTTAGAGTGGGGCTTAACTTTGGTAAAGGTTTGCGGTTTTTATGGCATTACAAAATTTAAAATCATAAAAAATATTCCGTACAGAATATTTCAAAAAATACTCAAAAAAATCGTTTAATTCTTGCTTCGTAAAAAACAAAACCATATTTTTGTCGCACTTACCGCACTTATCGCACTTATCGCACTCTTTCTATTATATTGGGGATGTGTTACGGTTTTTTCCACTAATTATTAAACATATACTCTTGTTCTATTTTAAACAACAGCTAAACGCTATGAAACTTCAAGGTTCAATCGTCAAAAAAACTCGTGAAGAAAAAGGCTACAAACAGTGTTATCTCGCTTATTTAATCGGCATTTCTCAATCTCATTTATCTAAAATTGAAAGTGATAAGGCAGTCGTAACAGTTCCAGAACTCGTGAAAATTGCAGGTTCTTTAGAAAAACCGATTGCATTCTTTGTTAGCTGAAATATTTAGCAAATTTCAACATCTATCCTTCGCTATTTTTTATACCTTTGGGCATATTTCAATCAAAATTATGCTTCGCAAACTCATTCGTTTAATTCCCCTTTTCTTGGTTGTCTATCTTGCTATTTTCGCATGGGAAAAACTGAAAGATTTCAAAAATCCATTTAACAGTGGGGAAGTTGAAGTTTCGCACAATGTGTTGTTACAGCAAATCTCGTCGATGGGGAAATTGGAATTGGTGAAATACAATTTTAGAGATGTGGTTGAAAGCAAAATCAAGAAAGATTTACTTCCCGATGCCAAAGTGCTTTTGATTGTTTCGGGCGAAGCAACGGGCTGTTTAGATTTGACCAAAATAAAGGTATCAGATATTGCCGAAAACGGAGATACTTTGGTTATTCATTTACCCGAACCAGAAATTTGTAATTATAAAATAGACCACTCTAAATCAAGAGTTTACGATACTGAATATGCTTTTTTGGATGAAGCTAAATTGATCGATAATGCTTTTCAAAAAGCGGAAAGCGAAATAGCACAAAATGCCCAATCAATGGGCATTTTAGAGCAGACAAAAAAATCTGCGGAACAAGTTTTGAAGCCTTTTTTAGAGAATGTATCTAAGAAAAAAGTCGTATTTCGATATGCTATGAAGAATAGTAAATGGGAATTACGGTAAATTCAGTTAGCAGTTAGCAGTTAGCAGTTAGCAGTTAGCAGTTAGCAGTTAGCAGTTAGCAGTTAGCAGTTAGCAGTTAGCAGTTAGCAGTTAGCAGTAAAAAAGCCTGTTTTGGAATTGTTAGTTCCGAAACAGGCTTTTTTTGATACTTTTTTATTTTTAGATACTGTTTACTGATGACTGCTAACTGAAATACTGTTTACTGTACACTGACAACTACTTTTCCCATCACTTTTCTATTCAAAATTTCATTTAATGCCTCTGATGCTTGTTCAAGTGTATATTGAGCGTGTATGTGAGGTTTTAGATTTCCTTCGGCAATAAAGCCCAAAAGTTCCTTAAAGTTTTGCATACTTTGTTTAGGTTCATTGGCGGCAAACGCTCCCCAAAATACGCCAACGATTGATGCTCCTTTCAATAATGGTAAATTTAAAGGCAAACTTGGAATATCTCCTGCCGCAAAACCAATTACTAAATAACGCCCTTTCCAAGCAATTGAACGAAAAGCAGGTTCGGTATATTTACCTCCAACGGGGTCGTAAATCACATCAACGCCCTTTCCACCCGTGATTTCTTTGATGCGTTCTCGTAAATCTTCCGTCGAATAATTAATTACTTCCGATGCTCCGTATTGTTTGCAAAATTCCAATTTTTCGTCGGTCGAGGCAGCCGCAATTACTTTTGCTCCCATGATTTTTCCTAATTCAACTGCCGCCAAACCAACTCCACCAGCCGCACCCAAAACTAAAAGTATTTCACCTGCTTTTAATTCTGCCCGATTTTTCAGTCCATGATAAGATGTTCCATACGTGTACATTACCGACGAAGCCGTGATAAAATCCATGCCTTCGGGCATCAATAAGGTTTTCTGAGCATCAGCTTCTACTTCCTCCGCAAATCCACCGAAACCTGTCAATGAAAACACTTTATCGCCAACTTTTAGATGCGATACGCCCTCTCCTACTTCCTTTACAATGCCCGCAACTTCTCCTCCTGGGGAAAATGGTAATGGCGGTTTTATTTGATATTTTCCTTGAATAATTAAAGTATCAGGAAAATTAACGCCACAAGCTTTTACGCTGATAATAACCTTCCCTTTTGAGGCAATTGGCGAAGCCACTTCTTCAACCACAAGGGTTTCTGGCAGACCATACGTTTTACAAAGAACAGCTTTCATTGATGATTGAGTGATTTTGAATTGAATAATTGAGTGAATATAGGAATAGAAAAGAGCAAATAAAAAAGGTTCGATGAAAAGTATTTTCACCGAACCTTTTTGTCAAGAGAGTCTTTATTTATTCTCCATCAATTATTCTCTAAACCTACGCTTCTGCTGGCTTTTCTGCTTCAACTGCCGCAGGAGCTACAAAAACCTCAGGCATATTCGTCGAAAGAATATTGTACCAATTAATCATCTTTTTAACGTCAGAAGGGAATACCTTTTCACGGTCAAAATCTGGAGCAACAGAGTCTAAGAAATCAAACAAATTTGCATCGGTAGAATTTTTGATACTAATATCTACTTTTTCTCCGTGTTTTTCTCTAATTGCCAAGAAAATATCTCCCAAAGGAATTGCATTATCTTGATGGTTAGCCATATAAACCGAAATATCTTTCAAAACCGATACACGAGCATTAGCACCCACTACCGAACGAGCTTTTTTCCCGTCCAAACTCTCAACAATAACACCTGTACGAGTAGGTTTCAAAATTCTATACAATCCACTTTGCCCTGATATATTGGCAACTTCTTTTAATAATTCCATGTGTTTTTATTAAGTGATAAATGATGAGTGATAATTACTTTATTCCAAAATCAAAATCACGTTTTTATTTCTATTGATATTTTTTACAAAAATACTGG
>JAAFIU010000135.1 GCA_013298805.1 Cytophagales bacterium
AGCTCTGCAAGTTATTTCAGAGCATAAGGATAAACTAAGTCTAAAAAAAAGAAGAGTAAAAGCCGCTTTTGATGTTGAGTACCTAAAACAGTTAATTATTTAATTCTCGTGCGTTTGCCCTAATTCTGAACTCATTTGAAGATATATTTAAAAACAATTAGTGGTTAGATTTTAGTAGCGTTCAAACAACTAAAACCTAACCACTAACAACCAAAACCTAAAACCCTATTTCCCCTCAAACTTCGCCTTTCCAGCATCTAAAAACTCAATGAATTTCTTGATGTCTTGGTCGAATGCTCTTGGTGCAATTAATGGTTTTGCATCTTCATTCGGATTCACCAAACAATAATACGGTTGGGCATTGGCGTTGAAATGTGTAATTTCAAAATCAAGGTTTTGGTCGCCGAGGGTTGTTTTCTCTAAACCATCATCTTTTGACGTAAACCACTCATTTTTAGGCAATTCTGTTTTGTCATCTACGTATAACGCAACCACAACGTAGTCATTTTTAAGTCGCTTCAATACTTCAGGGTCAGACCAAACGCTGGCTTCCATTTTTCTACAATTCACGCAACCGTGTCCCGTGAAATCAATGAAAATCGGTTTATTTACTTTCTGAGCATAGGCTACTGCATCTTTATAATCAAAGAAACCTTGAATACCGTGTGGCAATTTCAAAAATGAACTATATTTCACCGTCTTCGGGAAATCAGGGTTTGTACTTTCAGCAACTTCTCCCGAACTTCTCGTCAACACAAAATCTTGCGTTTCAGTTGGTGGTAACAGTCCAGAAAGGGCTTTCAAAGGAGCTCCAAATAATCCTGGAATTAGATAAACCACAAACGAAAATACCGATAATGCAACCATTAGTCTTCCTACGCTCAATTTCTCCACTTTATCGTCGTGTGGCATTAAGAATTTACCCAATAAATGTAAACCCATCAAAGTAAATGTGGCAATCCAAATTGCTAAGAAAATCTCTCTGTCTAAAATTCTCCAGTGGTAAGTTTGGTCAACGGTACTGAAAAATTTAAGGGCTAAAGCTAATTCTAAGAACCCGAAAAATACTTTAATGGTATTCATCCAACCACCTGATTTCGGGATTTTCTTTAACAATGAAGGCGACAAAGCCAACAATACAAACGGCGAAGCTAAACCCAAACCAAAGCCAAACATTCCGATAATTGGTTTTGTAAAATGTCCCGCTGCTCCTAAACCTAATAATGTTCCTACAAATGGCCCTGTACATGAAAACGACACCAATGCCAAGGTAAATGCCATGAAGAAAATACCGATAAAACCGCCTCTATCCGACTGTGCATCTACATTATTGACGAAGTTTGATGGTAATTGAATTTCAAATAAACCTAAAAACGATAAACCAAAAATGATAAAAATCGTAAAGAAAAGAAGGTTGGGAAACCAGTGTGTACTGATAAAATTAGGAGCGGCTTGTCCCAAGGTGGCAGCAATCACCGTTCCGAATAAAACGTAAATACCAATGATTGATGCTCCGTAAATAAATGCTTTTCCAACGCCATTTTTTTGTTTGATGAAAAAACTAACCGTCATCGGAATTAAGGGATATACGCAAGGAGTCAAACAAGTAGCTAAACCAACACCCAAAGCAATTAAGAAAAAGGTTAAAATTGATTCTTCTTTTGGTTTTTCTTCGGTAGGTTCTGTACTTGAAATTGTTGCAGATGAGTCTGAAACCGCAACAGGAACAGAAACCGATTCTTTCGCACTATCAGCAACATTTTCAGTTACCGCAGTGGTCGGAACAGCTTTCTCCTCCTGTTGAGTTGATTCTGTATTGGTAGTTGAAGCTTTTTCAGCTTCTGCTTTTAATTCGTCTTCAGTTTTTTTTTTTGCAGCTGCGTCCGTTGTCGCACCTGATTTTACTTCTAATTTAAAAGCTCCTTTTACAGGAACACATTGCCCCGTTACGTCCGAACAAACTTGCCCGTCATACGTTCCTTCAATGACTGGATTTTCTTTTAAAATCATAACCGACTGACGCATTTCGCCTTTTCCTTCAAAATAAGCTACATCTCCATCAAAAATATCGTCGTGTTTCTTGATTGATTTAATTGACTTTAAACCTCCAACCGCTTCAAAAGAATCACTATTTTTTAATTTAATCGTTGATACGATTGGTCCAACATTGGGGCTAAAATCAGAGGCGTAATGGTGCCAAGATTTGTCCATTTTTAGGGTAAAAATAATATCAACGGTTTCTCCAACGGCAGGATTAGGCTTTGATAATACCCATGACCATTTGGCTGGCGTAACTTTCTGAGCATTTACGCCAATCGAAAAAATAAGAAGGGTTAATAAACTAAAAAATATCTTTTTCATTTGAAGATGGTTTGTAAAAAATAATCAATGGTTAGCCACGCAAACACTAAGGATTAACGATTAAACACAAATTTAGTAATATCCTATTGTATTTGAAAGGCTTACAAAATAAGTCCGTCAAATTATCGTGTTCTAAATAAAACTACATCATTTACAGGGGTTATATTGCCCAAGCACTTAAATATCCTTCTTCAATTTATCTTTAAATACCTTATTCAACTTATCCAATTTTGGACGAATAACTACCTGACAATAAGGATTATGACCATTTAAGGCATAATAATCTTGGTGATAATCTTCGGCAGGATAATAATTTTTCAACGGTAAAATTTCGGTAACAATCGGATTTGGAAAAACGTGTTCAGCATTTAATTTTGCCTTCCAAGCTTCAGCCGACGTTTTTTGGGCTTCGTTTGAATAATAAACGCCCGAACGATATTGTGTTCCTTCATCCGCACCCTGACGATTTAACGTTGTGGGGTCATGGGTTTTCCAGAAAATCTCTAAGATGATATCAAAAGATACCTTTTTAGGGTCGTAGGTAACTTGTACCACTTCTGCATGACCTGTATTTCCAGTACATACTTCTCTATACGATGGATTCGCCACTGTGCCGTTGGCGTATCCTGATTCTACTTTTACTACGCCCGATACTTCTTGAAAAACGGCTTCGGTACACCAAAAACATCCAGCACCAAAAGTGATTGTTTCTGTACCAGCAAGATTGACTTTTTCTTCGTTCATTTTTTTATTAATTTTCTGATTTTCAGTCTTTTGACCACACGAAACGCTTGTAAACAATGTAATTATTCCAAGAATTAGTGCATTAATTTTCGTCTTCATTGTTGATAACATTTAAAAGTTGATGTAATTTTGATGTCTATTTGTGATTGAGTGAATTGTGAATTAGTGATTTATCGGAATAAGATACTCACTGACTCACAATTCACTCAATCACACCTAACACAAAACCACAAAAGATGTCAAAAAGTTATATACCAGTCGCTTTACAACGTTGGAATAATTCTTTATCCTCTCCTGGATTTACCCCAAAGTTACTCACAGCTATTGCAGTCTTTGTGTCGGGTGCATTGCAATTCCCCACATATTTTAGAAATATTCAGCAACGTCAAGGTACTATTCTAAACGATTTTATCTTAACAAACATTCCAGCAATGGATGTTTCTACCCCAATTTTTGCCATTATCTACGGATTATTGGTGTATATGATTCTCCGCATCCTAAAAGAGCCACAACTTTTTTTGCTTTTTGCCCTAACCTTTGTCATAGAAACGGTTTTCAGAATGACAACGATTTATTTCGTACCTCTTAATCCACACCCAGATTTAGTTTTTTTACACGATACTTTCGCTGAATTATTAATTTATGGAAACTCAGAACCAATCACGAAAGATTTATTCTTTTCAGGGCATACTTCCACAATGGTTATGATTTGGCTTTTCGTTGAAAAACCTTACGAAAAATTCGTTGCGGCAATTGCCACTTTTATCTTGGCATTTTTATTATTACTTCAACACGTTCACTATACCGTTGATGTATTAGGAGCATTCTTTTTCACCTATCTTTCATACCTAATTGCTCGCCAAATCGTTGATAAGAAATGGCAAGTTACTTGTACCATTATGTTTGGGTTTTATGTTGTTTTGCAGACAGTATTTATTTTAGGAGCAAAATATGTCTAAACATTATTTAAGTACAAATATGATGAAAGGGCATATTTTATGTTAATGAAAGAACAAGTTTCTACAAATCCTGAGTAATTTTGTAGAGTTAATGAAATAGCGGTGAAAAACACAATTTTAACCATTGTAAAAAAATGGAAAATTGCATAAACTTTTCAAGATTAATTAACAATTTTCTAACAAATAAATTACAATTCAATTACATTGCATTAATTTGCATCGTTTTATCAAAAACTGAAACACTGTTTTTTGATTTTGTTAAGAAAGTAAATTTAGTTCTGCCCAACTAAGTTTATCGAAGGGGTCGAAAAATAGTAAAACTTCCTTTTGTACAATTTTTTACAAGGCTAATTTCATGGATATAAGATTAGTTTTTGTAGCGAGAAGTTTGTCAATTTGAAAATTTATAATTTGAAAATAAGACTGTTCACTTCCCGAATATTATCATTTTCAAATAGTCAAAAAATCACAGGTTTTCAAATCTAAAAAGTTCTTGTAAACCACTTAAATTAAGGGTAAACACATGGTAAAGTTCGAGTACAAAACCTTCCAATTCGGAGAGGCTCTAACTCAAGAGCAGAAAGATTATTTCCGTAAATACGGTGTAATTCAATTTAAAAATTTCATCAACGCCGACACCATAAAAACATTTATTGACGAGTTAAGTAAAATCGAAAAGAAATGGTTGGATGAGGGCATTGAAAAAATAAACGGTATTCCCTTAAAGTTTGGGAAAGACCCACAGGGAAATAAAATGATTCAGAGAATGTGCTTTACGAATAAGTATAGTACATTTTTAGGTGAGTTTTTGAAAGACCCACGCTTACAATTATTGGTTGAATTATTAGCTCCTTACGACGGACGCATCAGCGAAGACGAAAAAGACGGCTTAGTATTCAATCACTACGTAAACTCACCAAACAGTAAGTTTACCCAAATGGGATGGCATACAGACAGCCCACGTGACTTGTTTTTAGGTCAAAAAATCCTTCCGATGTTGAACGTTGGTATTCACTTGGATACTTGCCCAACATCAAACGGTGGCTTGAGAGTATTACCAGGAACACAAAATCAGAGTGTATTCAAATTATTGTTTGGTAAAAAACAATTCGTTGACCACAATCCTGATGCTCGTGAAGTAGGTTTTGAAATCGAAGCAGGTGATTTAACGGTTCATGATGGACGTTTATGGCACCGTGTTGAAGTGTCTCCAAACATGGGAGAAAAATCTCGTCGTCGTGTAATGTATGTACCTATCATCACGGGTAAATTCATGCCGAAAAATGAAAACAGTAAAACGCCTTTCTATCACAGATTTGCAAAAGTTGTTCAGAAATAAATGTAACACGATTCTCCAGAATCGTTTGAATAAAAAAGCCGTCAAAATAATTTTGACGGCTTTTTTATTTGACAGGAAAGATTCCTGTTCTACTTGCTAAATTTCGCTTTAACAAAACCAATAATCATTGGTAAAACAGAAACAGCTACAATACCTAAAACTACTTTTTCAAAATTATGCTTCACCCAGTCATTAGTTCCTAAGAAATATCCTAAAGAAGTAATACCCGTTACCCACAAAATAGCTCCTAAAATACAAAAAGTAATGTATTTTGAGTAAGTCATGCTACCCGCACCCGCCACGAAAGGAGCAACCGTTCTCACGATTGGTACGAAACGAGCCATAATAACCGCTTGTCCACCATGTTTTTCGTAGAATGCTTCGGTTTCTTCAATATGACTACGTTTTAAGAATAAAATCTTTTCCTTAGATTTGATAAAATCACTAAAGAATTTCCCCACGAAATAATTCACGTTATCACCCAATAAAGCTGCCGCAATTAATAAAGGAATCACAAAAGTAAGTTCAATTTTTCCAGTTGTTGATGCCAAAACACCTACGGCAAATAAAAGTGAATCCCCAGGTAAAAGAGGCATTACAATAAGCCCAGTCTCAACAAAAATAATTAAGAAGAGAAGTGCATAAGTCAAAGTCCCGTGTTCAGCAATAAATTGCGAAAGGGCAGCCAAAGGGTCTTTAAGAAGTTGTAAGACGAAATTAATAATTTCCATTTTTTATTTCAGTTAACAATTATCAGTTATCAGCAAACAATTATCAGAGCTTCTCCATCATAAGCAATCGCTATAAAAAAATCGACGATTTCATTTATCGCAATCAGCTGTTTATCAGCGACTTAATTGTCAATTACTTAGTTAGATAATGACAAGAAAAAACAGTTATCAGAAATTATGATTACACCACCTTCTGATAACTGTTTACTGATAGCGGTTCGCCGCCCGACTGTTCACTGTTTTTTATTTATCTAAGAAATGAGAAAAAGTATCACCTCTTAATCCTAAACGAATCGTTTCTAAAGAGATAACTTCGTGCGGAGCGATATTTCCAACGTTTACGTTAGCACCTACCAACTTCACAAACCATACTTGTTGTGCTTTTTGAGGAGCTTCCCAAATAATTCTATCTTCTGGAATTTCAGTTAAAATTTCTTCTACTAAACCTTGACGAACTTCGCCCGATGCACGGAAAAGACCAACGTTTCCACCCTCACGAGCTTCACCGATTACCTTCCAAGCTCCAGCTTCTAATTCAACTTTCATTAATTTAATCCACTTATAAGGAGGAATAATTTTGGTTTCGTCTTTAGAACCAACCTCTGAAAGAACCGTTACTTGTTTAGCTAATTGTCTGATATACTCACATTTATCATCTTGTTCCATTTCTAAAGAACCATCAGACACTTCTGCATATTCCATCCCGAATTGGTCTAAAACACGGCGATATTCATCAAATTGATTTCTTACGATAAAAGCTTCAAATAGCGTACCTCCAAAATATACAGGAATCCCCGCTGACTTGTAAACTGCCAATTTCTCTTTCAAGTTGGGCGTAACAAAAGAAGTTGCCCAGCCTAACTTAACAATGTCAGTATATTCGGCACTGGTTTCTAAAAAGTCCTCTACTTGTCTGATACTTAACCCTTTATCCATCACCATAGTGTATCCTTTTTGGCGTGGCTTTGATGGTCTCTCGGGTATTTGGGAAAGTGGATAATTCATATTCTTCGTTATCTTTATTGGTTGTCAGTTATCGGTTATTTAATATTTTGTTGATGTTTCACTAAAATCTCTATCAATTAATGCATTAGGTAGAAATAATTATATATCAATCAACGTATAATTTATGCCTGAGAGTAGATAATAGAATGTAAAATTACTTATAACCTTTTTATTCCACAACCTATTCTATGTACAGTTTGTGTTAATTTAATACTAAAACAATTTAACCATTTGAAAATCAAATACTTAGTATATTTGCAAAAATAACTTTTCTTAGAATTATAAAAAAAATACCTTAAAAGCTTGTCAAACTAAACAGTGTTCAGTAAATTTACAATGTTATAATTAAAATTTCTCAATTATGAAAAAAATATTTGCATTGTTAACTCTTGTATTTGCATACGCTCATGTAGGTCATGCTCAGTCTGTTACCAAAGATGCTATTTTAGGAGAATGGCTGGCTGAAAGTAAAGACGGAAAAGTTTTAATTTACAAACAAGGAGAAAAGTTTTTCGGAAAAGTTAGTTCTGGAAAAGATGGTTCACGAAAGGATATTCATAATCCAGACCCTAAATTAAGAGAGCAAAATCTCATAGGCTTGGTTATCTTAAAAGGTTTTGATTTTACAGGAAAAGCTTGGGAAAATGGCACAATTTATGACCCCAACAACGGTAAAACATATTCGTGTACCATGAAAATTAAAAATGCTAACGAACTTGAAATCAGAGGTTTTATTGGTATTTCTCTTTTGGGGCGAACCACCGTTTGGACAAGAGTAAAGTAATTTGAAAATTGGGAGATTTAAAAATCAGTTCAAACCCCAAATTTTCAAATTTTCAAATTAATGAAATGGGTATTATAGAAAGAAAGGAAAGGGACAAGCAAGAGATGCGGTTGAAAATATTGGAAACCGCTCAACAAATTTTTATCGAAGAGGGCTTCGAGAAGGCATCAATTCGTGCCATTGCCGACCGAATTGAGTACAGTCCCGCTACAATTTATCTGTATTTTAAAGACAAAAATGAGCTTTTTTTTGCTGTGCATGAATTAGGTTTTGAGAAGTTATTGGAAGAAATGACAAAGGCGATTGAAGGCATCACTGACCCCATTGACGAATTGCGTCAGCGTGGTTTTGCTTATATGAAATTTGCCTTTGAAAATCCCGAAATGTACGATTTGATGTTTATTCAAAATGCACCAATGGACAGTATGAAGGAGTCCGATTCATGGACTTGTGGACAATTATGCTTGAGTTTATTATTTGAATCTATTCAGCGTTGTATTACTTCTAATTCCATAAAAATCACGGACTTAAATATTGGTGCGATGTCTATTTGGTCGTTTATGCACGGATTAGTTTCTCTGAAAATCAGAAATCGTTTTGATAAATTTGGCAATGTTAATATTGACCAATTAATTACAGGCTCAGTCGAGCAAATGATACAATTATTAAAAAATGAATAATCCAGCTTTAGAATTTTTTAGAAGTAATATCGGCAAAACTTCAGCGGAAGTTAGTCCTTCACCTCTCGGACGTTGGTTGAATGGCACTTTAACAGCAGTAGAGGAAGGTTCGCTGACGGTTGAGTTTATCGTGCGTACCGAAATGTGTAATCCTGCGAATATCCTACACGGAGGCATTGCCACCAGTATTTTAGATGACGTAATTGGGATGACGGTTTTTTCAATGGGAAGTGAAATTTTCTATTCAACTGTTAATTTGAACATTGATTTTTTGTTTGCCGCAAAGCCAGGTGAAAAGTTAACAGCAAAATCTAAAATTGTAAGAATGGGCAAAAAAATTGCTCACGCTGAAGGTGAAATTCGTAACGAAGAAGGGAAAATTATTGCCAAATGTACCACCAATTTGGTAGCAACGAGCAACGCAATAAAATAGTTATTAGGGATTAGGAATTAGTTATGGTTGGGAATTTTTAGGTACACTTTTACCTAAAACCTAACTTCTAAAACCTAATCCTAAAAAAATACCCCAACACTAAACACTGTTCAGTAATTAATATATGTTTATGAAAAAATTATTTATTCTTCTGTTGATAAGTTTCGGGACATTTGGTCAATCCGATGTCCTAAACAACTACGTACAGGAAGGTTTGAAGAATAGCCAAACCTTAAAGCAGCAAAATTTTCAATTACAAAAAGCCGTTTTTGCTCTAAATGAAGCCAAGACTTTATTTAAACCCAATATCAATTTCAATACTACGCTTTCTACGGCTCAAGGTGGTAGAAAAATTGAAATTCCAATCGGTGATTTGGTCAATCCCGTTTACACAACACTAAATGCTCTGACAAAAACAAACTCCTTTCCGCAAATTCAAAACAGTTCTGAACAATTAGTTCCGAAGGATTTTTACGATATGCGTGTGAAGACAACTATGCCACTTCTCAATGCCGAATTGAAGTATAATCAAGCTATTAAAAACGAGCAAATTTCTTTACAACAAACTGAAATTCAGGTTTATAAGCGTGAATTAGTGAAAGATATAAAACTGGCATACATCAATTATTTGAAAGCAACCGAAGCCATTAAAATCTACGAAAATACGCTTAAACTTCTCCGAGAGTCTGAACGTGTCAATGAAAGTCTTATTAAAAATGGTTCGGCAAACCCAACGGTTTTGGTACGTACCCGCAACGAAATTTCAAAATTCGACGCTGAAATTGACGCTGCCAAAGGTAATCAAAAAAACGCCGCTGCTTATTTTAACTTTTTACTGAATCGTGATTTTTCTGAAAAAATAACGCTTGATAGTTTAGGGAAAGAAGGTTTAAAATTTGACTTAGCTGACGGACATCGGGAAGAATTAGACAAAATCAAGACAGGCATTGAGATTAACCGCCAGATTTTAGGGTTAAATCAATCTTACAAAAAGTGGAAAATTGGGGCTTCGTTAGACGTTGGCTCACAAGGACGTTTTGCCCAAATTGCCAGTGCTGACAAAAACTTCTTTTCGCCTAATGCCTTCGTTTTATTAGGTGTTTCGTTTGATTTACCAGTGTATTCTTTCGGACGTAATCAATTGAAAATCAAACAGTCGGAAATGGAAATCGCCTCATTAGATGCTCAAATGCAACAAGTGAGAAATCAGTTAGATTTACAAGCAGAAATGGCAAAAAACTCCTTGAATTCAGCCAAAGAAATTTATGAATCGAAAGCATCGCAAGTCTCAACAGCCGAAAGATATTACCGTGATATGATGCGAAGATACAAGGAAGGAAATTTGAACTTTATTGAGTTATTGGATGCCCAAACCCAAATAACAACCGCTCAATTGCAACAATCAATTTCTCTGTTTGATGTGTGGACAAAGTGGGTGGAATTAGAAAGAGCAAAAGCAAGCTTTCAGTTGTAAATGGCACGCAGATAACGCAAATGCGTGCCAAAAACCAATATTTATAGAACATAAAATATATCAAAATATGAAAAAAATATTCATACCATTATTCCTAATTCTTTCACTATTAGCAAGTTGTGGAAAGAAAAAAGAAGCCAAAAAAGCACTGATTGAAGATGACATCATTGCCGTGAAGTTGGCGGATGTATCGCACGCAAACTCAACGGATGCCCTCAAAGCATCGGGACTTGTTGGTTCTTTACAAGAAGCTCGACTTTCGTTCAAAACGGGTGGAATCATTGAAAAAATCTTCGTGAAAGAAGGTCAAAATGTTAGAAAAGGTCAATTGTTGGCAACCTTAAATCTCACCGAAATCAACGCTCAGGTACAACAAGCCAGTGAAAGTGTGCAAAAAGCAGAACGTGACTTAAAACGAGTTACCAACCTTTACCGTGATTCGGTAGCCACTTTAGAGCAAGTACAAAACCTAACCACCGCCCTTAGCGTAGCGAAGCAATCGTTGGAGATTGCTTCCTACAATCAAGGGTATTCCAAAATCTACGCTTCTAATAATGGCGTGATTGTCAAGAAATTGATGAACGAAGGCGAATTGGCAGGACCAGGAACTCCCGTATTTTTCATGAATGCTTCGGGTGCAAACGACTGGGTTATTAAAGTCGGTGTGGCAGATAAAGACTGGACTCGCTTACGCATGGGCGACCGTTCCACCGTGACATTAGACGCTTTTCCCGAGCAAATTTTTACGGCTATCGTTTCCAATCTTTCGCAAGGAGCAGACCAAAGTTCAGGTTTGTATCAGGCTGAATTAAAGTTAAATACACAAGGCAAAAAAATGGCAACGGGACTTTTTGGCAATGCTCAAATTACTCCTTCTGTTATTCAAAAACATACCTCTATTCCGATTGAAGCCATCGTGGAAGGCAATGGAAATGAAGCCTCTGTGTATGTGATAGAAAACGGTAAAGCACGCAAATTACCCGTACAATTAGCTGGTGTGGACAATACGAGAGCTTTTGTTACAAGTGGATTGGCGGGAGTTTCACAAGTAATCACCGATGGTTCAGCGTATTTGGTAGAAGGCAGTAAAGTAAAGGTGATAAAATAAATTGGGACGTTTTAAGACGATTTTTTGGGCGAAAACCCATAATCCTTTCTTAAAACTTAATACAAAATACTTCGTACTCGAAATATGAAAATCTCTGAATTCTCAGTAAAAAACTATCAATTCACGCTGGTCGTGTTTTTGGGCATATTATCCA
>JAAFIU010000323.1 GCA_013298805.1 Cytophagales bacterium
AGTCTCTCATGTCTTTATTTACTTCTACAATTTTAACGGTATTGACAGTGTCTGAAATTATTTGTTTTTGAATTTTAATTAATCTTTCTCGTTGTTTTTCTTCTGGTAAATTAGCAATTAGTGTACGAAGTGTATCATCTGAATCAAGGTTCATTTCGTCTAAAATTTCGCTTAGAGACACAGAGGTAAAATCGACCCATTTATGGATTTTTATTTGTGCTTTTTCAGTATTTTTATCAACTTTTCCGTAAAGATTTAAGGCTAATTGAGCTTGTTGAAGATCATTCTGTGCGTCAGCCAAGCCGTTTGTATCTTCTAATGATTTTATTTCCTCTACTTGCTGTTTTGCCTGTTTTACTTCATCTTCAAGATTCTTGCGGGCTTTGTCTTTAACATTTTCAGTTTTATCTTTTACTGAAACATTGTCGTAAATGAATTCACTACTTCCCTTTAAAGCTAAATCAACCATGTAGCTCAAACCCAAGAAGAAAATAAATGAAATCAAGAAATAAAGGCGAATGGGAGGAACATAGCGTCCACGGCGACCTTCCAAGAAGTCTTTGGTGATTTTTCCAGGATATAGAAAAATCGACACCATCGTATTGTAGAATTTCGTATCAAAGTGCGTGAAGCCTTCAAAAACTTCAAACGCCAAATGCCCAAGAGGAACTTTTAAATCGTGATTTTCTTGTCCACAATGCGGACAAAAATTATCTTCTTCTTTAAGAATGGTGTGGCAATTATGACAAATTTCTACTTTACGACGCTTTTTGTGGATAGACATATTTTAATTGTGGATTTTCGGAATGAGGATTTTAAATATGCTTAGATTTTACTGACGAAAATACTAACAAAAAAGGAGAAAGCCTTTCGATTTTCTCCTTTTATAAAAATAGCTCAAAGTCTATTCTGGCGTTCCATCATCTAAGATGTTTGGCTCTGTGGTATCTAAAAGAGCATTTTCATCATTTTTGATTTTATCCTTAATTCTTTGTTCCAAAATATCTAATAATTCTTGATTGTCTTTCAACATATCCTTCACGGCATCACGTCCTTGTCCCAGACGATTTGTTTCAAAACTAAACCATGAACCTGATTTTTTTACGATTTCCATTTCTACGGCTAAATCCAAAACTTCACCCGCTTTAGAAATACCTTCGCCGTACATAATATCAAATTCAACGACTCTAAATGGAGGAGCAACTTTGTTTTTCACCACCTTTACACGAGTACGGTTTCCGATAACATTATCAGCATCTTTAATTTGACCAATACGACGAATATCCAAACGAACTGATGCGTAGAATTTTAAGGCATTACCACCCGTTGTCGTTTCTGGAGAACCAAACATTACGCCGATTTTATCACGTAATTGGTTAATAAAAATACAACAACATCCCGTTCTGTTGATAACTCCCGTCAATTTACGTAGAGCCTGAGACATCAAACGAGCCTGTAGACCCATTTTAGAATCACCCATATCGCCTTCCAATTCTGCTTTCGGAACGAGTGCCGCCACTGAGTCAATGACAATAATATCAATTGCTCCCGAAGAAATCAACTGTTCTGCAATTTCCAATGCTTGTTCACCATTATCTGGCTGTGCAATTAATAATTGGCTTGTGTCAATGCCTAATTTTTCGGCATATCCTTTGTCAAAAGCGTGTTCTGCATCAATAAATGCCGCTAAACCACCTGCTTTTTGGGCTTCGGCGATACAGTGCATCGTAAGCGTAGTTTTACCTGATGATTCTGGCCCGTAAATTTCAACCACACGTCCACGAGGAACGCCCCCAACTCCCAATGCCAAATCAAGACCCAATGAACCCGTAGAGATAACAGGAACATCCATCACTTTGGTATCTGACAAACGCATTACCGTTCCTTTTCCGTAGGCTTTATCTAATTTTTCAAGCGTAGTTTGTAGTGCTTTTAATTTTTCATTAGCAGGATTAACTGCTTCTGCTTGTTGCTTTGCCATGTTTATTTTTACAGTTTTCTAATTTCTAAGGGTGAATTTACAAGAATTTCGACAAATAAAAGTATTTTGCCGTGAAATGTTAAATCGAAATATACAAATATCTTTTGTGTTGTTGTTCTTGATGTCTTTCGGAGTAAAGGCTCAATTGAATAACACCAAGTTGGAAACCTTCCAACATCTTGACTCAACAAAGTCGGGACAATTTTCGCTTCAATTTGAAAGTTTTAGCTTCTTAAAGAACAACGAATACTTTCTAAAAGTTGCAGATGGATATACGCTTTTTGGAAATCAATTTTCGCCCAAATTTACGTATCAACCTGCTCCTCATGTACGCATAGAGGCGGGCGTTTATGCGTGGAAAGATTTTGGAAATTCTGCTTTTACGGCGGTTCAACCCATTTTTACAGTAAAAATTCAAAAAGATTCTTCTCAGTTTTTATTCGGGAATTTGGAAGGACAATTGAATCACCGTTTGATTGAACCGATGTTGAATTTTGAACGAGTGATTCTCAACCGACAAGAGAATGGTTTACAATATACTCGACGTAAGCAAAAAGTCTTTTTTGATGCTTGGATTGACTGGCAAAAAATGATTTACAAAGGCTCTGATTTTCAAGAAGAAATCTTTGCGGGTTTTTCTTGGAATAAGAAATTGATAAATCGACCAAATTTTAGTTTTTCAATTCCTTGGCAAATGACTTTTCAGCACCGAGGAGGACAAAATACAAAGGATACGGCTCAGGTAATTACCAATATCAACACCGCCATCGGGATTGATGCGGAATGGCGTTTTAGTGGTTTTCTACAAAAACTCAAGACGCAAAATTATTGGGTAGGCTATCGTCAAACGGCAAATTATCATCCTTATTTTCCAGATGGTTCGGGGATTTATTTAAATCTTACTGCCGAAACCAAGCTGATAAATTTAATGGTCAGTTATTGGAATTCTTCGGGTTATTTATCAGATGCAGGAGGCGATTTGTACCAATCTGTTGGACGAACTTACAGTTATGGCAATGTGATAGAAAAAAATCGTAATTTATTGATTTTTAGGATAATGAAAGATTGGAAAATGATGGATAATCTTTGGTTAACATTCAGATTTGAACCCTATTTTGATTTGAATAACCATGCCTTTGAACATTCAGAAGGATTGTTTTTAACCTACCGACAAGCGTTTCACCTACGGTAGAGACGTTGCCTGCAACGTCTAATTTTTTTACCCTTGTTAGTCTTTTCGACCAACAAGTTTTGCGTAATAGTTATAATTGGTGAGTTGCTTACGCCAGTGTTGTTGGTGGAAAATACCAACAATGGCGAAAACTATTTTAGGTCGTAGGAACGCTGCGCTAAACCTACGACCAGCCCCAGTGTAAAGGCGGTACAAGTGAGATTGGAGGAAGAACAAGAAAAGCTGTAACACCTAACACAAACAACGAGCAAGGAACAAAAGAGTATATTCAAAGTATTATTGAGGATTTGAGCCGCCCCAATAGTGGCATATCCCTAACACAAAAGGATTTACTTGATAAACTTCTCTTGAATATCTTAGATAACAAGGTAAAATCTCATATTTTACGCCAGCCTTTTGATGATGTTACTGGCAATTTAAAAGAAGCAAAATTAGCAACAATATTCTGAAAATAATTATGAAATTACAAGTTGTGTCTATGCACCAGTATTCTGATTGGACTTTAGAAAAGGATTTAGAGTTTAAAGAACATGGATTATGGGACATAAAAAAAGGAATAGAGTGGACTTTGAATGTCTATAATAATTATTCTCCTAATAAAAACTTGGGAGGATATGCAGATAGAGTATTTAGCTCTTTGTGTTATGCTAATCATTATGGTACTGCAAATTACACTTATAACCTACTTCATTACCATTCACAGTTAAACTATGCTAATTTTCTGATTCGACTCAACGCTGGTAAATCTGTACAGTTTACGATTGCCGATAAAGAAATAGAAACTATTGGAGATTTTAAAAACAGTGAAATAGGTACAGGTTATGTAATTTCAGGTATTGCGGCAGCTCGAATTTTACGCAATCAATCTTTCTTAGATTTTTATTCTGTTATTCCAGTAACATTTACCGAGCAGCAAAACCAAGAAGATATAATCTGGGAAACCATGATGTATTTTTATCAAACACTGATTAAAGGTGAAGCTGATACAAATGCTGTCGCTTCTACCCATCATCACATAAGTAGTTTTTTGGATTGGGATGAGTACAAAAAATATATCAAAGTCGAAGGTTATAATTCTCTGCATATTTGGAAAGATGTTTTTGAAATGCGAAAGGTTACAGTAGAAGCCTTTTTACTACCTGTTCTACAAATATATCATTCTATCTTGCATCAAGACCAGGCTGGCTACGAAAAAGCAGTTTATGAGGCATTAATCAAATGGAAAGATTATTATACGATGCCAAAATATGTAGAGAATGGTCAAGAATTTGACCCCCCACTGTCCGTAGTGTTCCGCAGGACACTACGGACGAAGAATGAGTTGAGTGTCTGTGACACGGTATGTGCAAAGATATTAATAATTTAGGAAATAAAGATGAGTAAAAATGGCAGAAAGAGGGTACAAAATCATTGACCAACAAGGTACTTATTTTATCTCTATTTCCTTGG
>JAAFIU010000032.1 GCA_013298805.1 Cytophagales bacterium
TGTCAGCTTTGCGTGTGGCTCGTGGCTACACAGGAAGAGACAAAATGATAAAATTTGAAGGAAACTATCACGGACACGGCGACTCATTTTTGATTGCCGCAGGTTCGGGAGCAATGACCTTTGGCGAACCCGATAGTCCAGGGGTAACGAAAGGCGTTGCCAATGATACTTTGACAGCTCCTTACAATGATCTAAATGCCGTTCAAGCCTTAGTTGATGCCAACAAAGGACAAATTGCCTGTATCATTCTTGAACCCGTAGTGGGAAATATGGGATTAGTAAAACCTGTTGAAGGATTCTTGGAAGGACTCCGTAAAATTTGCGATGAAGAAGGAATCGTATTAATTTTTGACGAAGTAATGACAGGTTTCCGTTTAGCAAAAGGCGGTTTTCAAGAACGTTGTGGTGTAACTCCTGACATGACAACAATGGGAAAAATCATCGGTGGTGGAATGCCTGTGGGTGCTTACGGTGGTAAAAAAGAGATCATGGACGTAGTTTCGCCAGCAGGTCCCGTTTATCAAGCAGGAACACTTTCTGGAAATCCGATTGCGATGGCAGCGGGGCAAGCAATGCTTACCCACCTTTCAGAAAATCCATCGGTTTACACTCGTTTAGAAGAAATTGGTACGACATTAACCAACGGAATGAAAGCCAATATGGAAAAATTAGGCTTGAATTATACACTTAATCACGTAGGTTCAATGTTTACTTTATTCTTTACGGATAAACCTGTAAATAATTTTGAAGACGCAAAAACCTCGGATAAAGCGTTATTTGGCAGATATTTCCAAGCCATGTTAAAACGTGGTATTTACCTCGCTCCATCTCAATACGAGGCGATGTTCTTATCTACGGCTTTGACAGATGAACATATTCAAACGATTTTGGATGCGAATTTGGAGAGTTTGAAGGAGGTGGTGTAAAATACTGCAATTGAATATTTTTAATATATTTACTTGAAAATTTTAAGGTAAGATTATGAACAAATTTGGGCAAAATACAGACCAACCAGCCGTTTACTTTAATAAGCTATACATGAAGAATGTACGTTGTTTTAAAGGTAATCATGAAATTGATTTGGGTAATGGAAAAGGTGAACCTTCGCAATGGACTGTTATTTTGGGCAATAATAATGTTGGGAAGACTACGATTTTGAGGTCAATTAGTGTTTTTGAAACAAAAAGCTTATACAAAAAAGAAAAAGATAGTAAAATAAAAATACCGAAAAATGATGATGGGTTCAATAGATTTGATTCATATGGAATGGAATCTAACTATATTTCCTTCAATGAAGAATTACTTTTTTTGGGAGTCCAAACACTTTTAAGTTATAAAGGAAATTTTACTTCTAATATTTTAAACAGAGACTATAAAGAGAGAGATAAAGACAACATATTAAATACGGTTAAATTTGTACAGGATGAAGTAATTTCGACATTTTTATATACATTCAAGGGTAAATCTTTTATTATGGATGGTCTTGAATATGTTAATCCAATCAATCTATTTGGATATGGAATTAATCGTGTTATGCAAAAAAATCAACCAATACATAATAGAAATATTGAAGGGCTTTTTGATAATAAAACATTGCTCTTAAATGTTGAAGAATGGTTAAAAGAATTATACTTTGCTTTAACACAAGAAATCAAAGGGGCAAATATTCGATACAAACAAGTCGAAAATATCCTTTGTGGGGGTTTATTACCCGATGTTACAAAAATTCAAATTACTACTATACCTGATAAATCAAGTTATGAAACATTCCCTGAATTTTTAACCTCGCAAGGTTGGGTAAGATTAGAAGATTTGGGTTATGGTTATCAAGCTACTTTGGCTTGGGTGGCAGATTTAGCCAAGCGGATGTTTGACCAATATCCTGATTTAGAGAATCCTTTGCATGGTCCAGCCGTTGTTTTAGTGGATGAAATTGATTTACACCTTCATCCAGAATGGCAACGCAAAATCATTAAATATTTGAGTGATTTATTTCCCAATACTCAATTTATCGTTACTGCCCATAGTCCTTTAATTATTCAATCTGCCGAGAATGTAAACCTCATCATGCTTGAAAAAGATGATAATCCAGACGGCAAAGGAATTAATATCCGACAACGATTTGGCTCATTTCAAGGATGGACTGTTGATGAAATTTTAACAGAATTAATGAACTTAGGCGATAGAACACGCTCTGATTTATACTTACAACTGATGCAAGATTTTGAAGAGGCGGTGCTGAATGACAACTATGAGAAAGCACAAAATACTTATAATCAGTTAGATGCCATACTTTCGCCAAGTAGTTATCAGCGTAAAGTTTTACAAATTCAAATGTCTTCACTTATACCAGTAGGAGTATGATTCAATTAAAAGCTATTCCACCACCACCCGAATTAACGGCGGAAGTTGTTAATAAGTTGACTGAAAAATTTATGCAAGATGGAAGTAGTGTATGGAAGGAAGATTACATAAAGAAGGCTTTACTCGAAATGAGTAATTACAAATGTGCTTATTCTGAAATACGATTACAAGAGGAGGGGAAATACATGGAAGTTGAACATTTTTTACCCAAAAGCGTGCATAAAGATAAAGTTGTCGAATGGGATAATTTATTACCTGCAAGCAAGTTTTGTAATGGAAAGAAAGGTGATAGGACTCATCCAATTGTCCATCCAATACGAGACAATCCTAAAGACCATTTGTATATGATTGAAAATGTATTGTATGGAAAGTCTCAAAAAGGGCGTAATGCAGTAATTATCTTAGGTTTGAATGACCCTGACCATTTATTAAAACCACGTTACGAAATTCGTTCAGCAACTCAAAATGAACTTCACAAACAATATGTACAGGTCATTAATTTCTCTCAAAATCAGAATAAAAATCAAGAATTAGAAGTTATCAATGCACTTGAAAACCTTTTGAAAAATGGGAATAGAAAAGAAGCGTATAGTGCCACGATTGCGACTACTATTTTGAATAACCCACATTATTCAGAAATAAAGCGGATTTTTAAGGAACAAAATATTTGGAACGATGAATTAAAAGAATTAGAAAATGAATTGAAGTATTGTGCATTAGACAATAAACCATCATAACCCTTCAATAGAAACGGTGCTGAATTTTCAGCACCGTTTCTATTGAAACCCAAGCAGGATAAAAACTTTACAAATAACCTCTTCATGATACAAAGAAATTTATTCGTTATTCAAAAAGAGATTTATATTTACATCATCCAATAACTAAAACAGCTACTTTCATGAAAAAATACATTTTATATCTTCTTGCATTCAGTTTTATTATTACTTCTTGCAATAATTCAGAAGTTGAACAACTCAAAAAAGAAAATGCTGCCTTAGCCGCACAAGTACAAGCCCTAAAAACTGGAAGTGTCGCAAAAGGTCCAAAATACATTTTGAAAATTAAACTCAAACAATCTCACTTCTCCTTGAGCATCAAAAAGCACATTAAAGATGCTGTTAATGCAATTGAATTTGAGCTTCCTGTGGACAAAGAATTTTATGATTCAGTTTCAGAAGGAATAGAATTAGTGGATAAATTCAGATTCGGCTCGTTGGTTTTATCAGGTAGTTTTGGCGATTGGGAAATGACGGTGAAAGGTAAAGAAGTTCGTCTGCAATAAGTTTTTTGTAGGGAATTTAGCAATTTCAAAAAGTAAAAAATCCCAACAATATTTTCATCAACAATCCAAAAACATGAAATCAAAATCAATTATTCTTTCAATAATCCTTCAATTTTTATGGGGAGTAACAAGCCTTTTTGCCCAACAACCTCATTGGACAATTACCCCATTTATCAAACAGGATGCTGTAAACCCCATTTTATTGCCCGTAAAAAACACAACTTTCGATTGCCCTGTGAGTAAAAAAACTGTTCATTGGGAAGCAAAAGACGTGTATAATCCTGCCGCAGTGGTACGAAATGGTAAAGTCTATTTACTTTATCGAGCCGAAGATACCCTAAAATCAGTTGATGGAACTTCTCGCATTGGATTGGCGGTAAGTAAAGATGGTGTTCACTTCAAAAGACAAGCAAAACCTGTTCTTTTTCCAGAAAATGATTTTATGAAACCCTACGAATGGGCGGGTGGTTGCGAAGACCCACGCATTGTAGAAACCAATAATGGCAGATACATTGTAACATACACCACTTACGACGGAAAAACGGCTCGACTTTGTGTTGCTTCTTCATCCAATTTGCAGAAATGGAAGAAACACGGATTGGCTTTCAAACAAGAAAAATATCGTGATTTGTGGTCGAAATCGGGAGCAATTATTTGTAGGAGAGTCGGCGAAAAATTAATTGCTACCAAAATAAAAGGTAAATATTGGATGTATTTTGGCGATACTGATATTTTCTTAGCAAGCTCAACCGACTTAATGAATTGGGAGATTTTGGAAGACGAAACTGGAAAACCCAAAGCCATTTTTGGAGCAAGAAAAGATAAATTTGATAGTCGTTTAGTAGAATCTGGTCCTCCTGCCATGATAACCAAAAACGGAATTTTATTGCTTTATAATTCCATGAATTTGCACGAGGGTGGTTTTGTGGGTTTACCACCAAATGCGTACAGTGCTGGACAAATTTTGATGGATAAAAATGACCCATCGAAAGTAATTGCAAGAACCGACGATTATTTTATGAAACCAGAAAAAGCCTATGAATTGAACGGACAGGTAAATCAGGTAGTTTTTATTGAAGGATTGGTGTATTTTAAAAATCGTTATTTTTTATACTACGGAACGGCTGATTCTAAAATTGCTGTTGCAGTTTGTAAGTAATATCATCTGAATTTGGATTCGTTGGATTAAGAGATTTTAGGATTTTTAGTCAAAACTTAATCTTAAAATCGCTAAATCTGATACGTTTCCGAATCCAAATTCAGACAGGGTCGCTGAGACAGGTTTGCATAGAAAAACAATACTTCGAAGAGTTTTTAGTCGATTAAGCCATGTTACTAATTACCCAATTGATTCGCCAATTGTTTCAAGGTTATTTCTGCAACTTTGACATTATAACTCAAATTATTCAGGCGATAACCTGAGTTTTCAAAGCTTTGTTGTGCTTGTTTAATATCAATAATCGTAGCTTGTCCTAACTGAAAACGTTGGGTAATTACGTTCAATAATTTCTCCGCCAAAGCATAATTTTGTTGTTCAGCATCAATTAAACTCAAGGTTGCTGTGTAACTTTCCCATGCTTTTGCAGCCGTATTTCTAAAGTTTTGCCAAATCACATCTTTCTGTAAACGAGCATTTTCGGTATTCACTTTCGCTATTTGAACCTGACGAACATTAGTTGTTCCTGTATAAATGGGAACGCTAATATTTACTCCTAAAAATGGGCCATATTGTTGATTCAACAAAGTAAATCCTGCCGCACTTTGGCTACGAGTATAATTATAACCTGTACTCAAATTGACCGTTGGCATTCTTCTCGCTTCTGCTTCTTGTTCAATAATTTTATTAATGCCAATTTGTGTTTCTGCCGAAAGTAAACTTGGATGGTTTTTCAAACTGACTTGGATATTTTCCCATTGTAAGGCTTTATCAACTACGATGTTATCTTTTATAATTATATCCGAATTTGGAGGCATTACCAGACTACGTAACAAATCAGCTTTTGCCAGTTCTATCACAATATTTTGAGATTGCAAAGCTTGATTCTGAGCATTCAAGTCTAATTGTGCTTGAAACAATTCTGCATCATTTGATAATCCAGCTTCTCTACGTGCTTCAATTAAGGCTAATTTTTGTTTAGAAACTTCAATAGATTGTTTGAGCGTTGTAACGAAATTCTGTTGCTGAACTACCACATAATATTTAAGCATCACGTCTGCAATAACCCCTTGAATAGATACATTCAATTGGTCTTGGTTCAAATGCTGTAATTCTTCTAAACGCTTTTTCGTTGCCAAAACACGTCCACCATTATACAACAACATCGTGGCAGTAAAACCAATATTGGAGTTGTTGGAAGCCACAGAGGTACGGTCGGTAACTGTTCCATTGCTCAATTCTTGGTTCAAGCCCGTCAATTGTTCGTTGGTGGATGCCGTTCCAGTCACCGTTGGTAATCCACCTGCTACACCAATGTGATTATTGATGCTTGCAGAGGTGATATTATTTTTGGCAATTTGAATGTCTAAATTGTTTTTAAGGGCAATTTCAATGGCTTGCGTTAGTGTAATTTGCTGTTGTGCAAAACCCTTATTAGCAAACATTAACATTGCTGACAAAGAAAATAGACTGATATATTTCAATGTGATATTCATATTATTTTAATGAGCGAAAAGCGATTTGCGATAAGCGAAAATATAACTAATTAATTTTCAATGTTTTCCAAGATTAAGCATTATGGCTTTGTACATCCGTTGTGCCTTCTTCTTCAAGGGCTAATTTTGAAGCTTCAGTTACGTAAGTGCTACTTGAAATAAAGGTATAAATGGCAGGAATTACCAATAATGTCAAAATTAAGGAGAATAAAATACCCCCAACAACTACCGTTCCCAAAGGTACACGACTCGTTGAGGCTGCTCCCAAACTCAATGCAATGGGTAATGCCCCTAAAGATGTTGCTAAGCTGGTCATTAAAATTGGACGTAAACGTTGTGTTGAAGCCTCGACAACTGCTTCAAATTTAGACATACCCTGTTCTCGTTTCTGATTGGCAAATTCTACAATCAAAATACCATTTTTGGTTACCAAACCAATCAACATAATCATCCCGATTTGAGAGAAAATATTTAATGTTTGGTCAAAAAACCATAAACTACCTAATGCACCTGCCAAAGCTAAAGGCACAGTAATCATAATTGTAAATGGGTCTTTGAAACTTTCAAATTGTGCTGCCAACAATAAATAAATTAAAGCTAAAGCTAAACCAAAAGCAAAAGCCGTATTGGAAGAACTTTCAGAATAATCTCTTGAAGGGCCACTCAATGCAGTTTGGAAAGACTTATCAAGCACTTTATCGGCAATTTTACGCATAGATTTCACACCGTCACCAATGGTTTTCCCTTCCGCTAATGAAGCCGAAATCGTTGCCGACTTCAAACGATTAAAGTGGTATAAAGTAGATGGATTACTACTTTCTTCCAATTTAACCACCGCACTTAAAGGAATACTTTCTCCTCTTGAATTGGTTACGTATAAATGTTCAATATCTACGGGTTGCGTTCTGTCTTTACGGTCAACTTGAGCGATTACTTCGTATTGGCGACCATTCATTGTAAAATACGCTAATCTTCTTCCACTAAATGCCCCTTGAACTGCAGTAACTACATCTTGGGTAGTGAGAGCTAAATCTTTAATCTTAATACGGTCGAAGGTCATTAAGATTTCGGGTTTATTAAATTTCAAATTGACATCAACATTTTGAAACGTTTTATCATTTCGGGCTTCATCCAAAAACTTCGGAATGGCTTCTTTCAATTTGGCAAAATCAATATTTTGCAAAACAAACTGAACAGGCAAGCTTCCTCTTGAACCCAAACCTACTGAAATAGTCTGCTCTTGAATACCGAAAATTCGAGCGTCATTAAATTTGCTCAGTTTTTTATTCAACATTTTTGCAATTTCATCTTGACTTCTATTTCGCTTGTCGGGGTCAACTAAACCAACACGAGCAATGGATGAGTTTGTTCCACCAACACCCCCAAAACCAGGAATGGCGTTGAATACAAAGTCTTTTTCAGGAATTGAATCGTTTAAATAATTGGTAACTTTATCTGAAACACCTTGCGTAAACAAATAACTTGACCCCTCGGGGGTGGTGATGGTAAAACGAACGCTACTTTTATCTTCCATCGGTGCAATTTCACTTTGTAGATTTTTGCCCGATAACCAAATTAAAATTCCACACGCCATCACAATAACCCAAGCCATCCAACGCACCCGCATAAAACTCTGTAAAATGCCTTTGTAGCCACTTTCCATACCCGTAAAAAATGGTTCTGTTTTGTCATAAAGCCATCCGTGTCCTGCTTTTTTGCGTGTTAAATAAACGTTAAGAACGGGGGTAATGGTCAATGAAACAAAGGCTGAAATCAATACCGCACCTGCTACCACAATACCAAACTCACGGAAAAGTCGTCCAACAAAACCTTGTAAGAAAATCACAGGTAAAAACACAACAGCCAAAGTCAACGACGTAGAAATAACCGCAAAAAAGATTTCCTTACTACCTTCCAATGCTGCCTTTCGGATGGGCATTCCTTCCTCCAACTTTCGGAAAATATTTTCAGTTACCACAATACCATCATCGACCACAAGTCCAGTCGCCAAAACAATTCCCAGTAATGTCAATACGTTGATGGTAAACCCACACAAATACATCACGAAAAAAGTAGCAATCAATGAAATTGGAATATCTATCAACGGACGAATGGCAATCAACCAATTTCGGAAGAAGAAGAAAATTACCAAAACCACCAATCCGAAAGAAATCATCAAGGTTTCTTCTACTTCTTTTAGTGAACGACGAACGTTTTTGGTATTATCAATCAACAATTTAAACTCAATATCCGATTTATTTTCTTTTCTAACTTCCTCCAAACGCTTGTTAAATTCATCCGCAATTTTGATATAATTTGCCCCAGGTTGTGGAACTACGGCTAAACCAACAGCGTAAACACCATTATATTTCCAACTTTGTTCTAAATTGGCAGGGCCTAATTCTACGCTGGCAACATCACCCAAACGAACCATTCCTGTTTTACTTTCACGAATAATTAAATCTCTAAATTGCTGTTCAGTTGTCAATCTTCCCAAAGCACGAATGGTCATTTCAGTATTTTGACCGTAAATTTTACCTGCTGGAATTTCAACGTTTTCACGAGCCAAAGCCGTTTGAATATCAGTAAATGAAACGCCATAAGAACTCATACGGTCGGGCTTCATCCAAACCCGCATTGAATAACGTTTCTGTCCTAAAATATTAACCCCACTAACATCATTAATTGTTTGAAAACGTTGTTGAAGCACGTTTTCAGCGTAATCACTCAATTCTAACAAACTTTTACTTCTACTTTGAATTGCCAATAAAAGGATAAAATCACTATTGGCATCGGCTTTAGATACCACTGGCGGAGCGTCAATATCTTGTGGTAAATTTCTAACTGCTTGGGCTACCTTATCACGCACATCACTTGCGGCGGCTTCTAAGGCAACATCCAAGTTAAATTCTACCGAAATACTACTACTACCCAAGGTACTTGATGAAGTAATTGTGCGAATCCCTGGAATACCGTTGATTTGTTTTTCTAAGGGTTCTGTAATTTGATTTTCGATGATATCAGGGTTTGCACCTGTATAAGCAGTAGTCACCGTAACAATTGGTGGGTCAATAGCAGGATAATCACGAACTGCTAAGAATGAAAACCCAACTACCCCAAAAAGGATAATTAAGATATTCATCACCGTAGCAAATACGGGTCTTTTTAATGATAATTCTGAAATATTCATGAAGATTATGGATTAAATCAGCTTTAAAAGCAATGATTTGATTTTCTACAATGGAAAAATAGAGATTTTAATTCAAACCTTCTTACAAGTTTTTTACGCTACGAACTTTAACAGGTTTGTCTGGACGAGCAAATAAAACACCATCTACTACTACGGAATCCCCTACCGATAAACCACTGGTAATTTCAACTACGCCTTCTTGTCTTACACCTGTTTCAACGACCACATAATTAGATTTACCATCTTTAATCACAACCATTTTTTTGTTTTTATCATCGGGAATAATGGCATTAGTTGGCATCATGATACTTTTACGAGCTGCACCTGCATTAAAATATACCTTGGTAAATGTTCCAGGGTTTGCAGTACAATTGGCTAAAGAGGCACGAATCAGTAAGTTACGGGTGGTTTGATTTACTTGTGGCTCACGAGCAATCACAACGGCTTTGCAACGAGATTTACCTTGCCCCTCCACAGCAATTTCTACAACTGAACCTTTACGAATAATTCCTGCGTATTCTTCTGGAACAGTAAAATCTACCTTCAATTTATTGACTTGTTGCATGGTAGCGATAATCGTAGTTGGTGAAACATAAGCACCCTGACTAATTTGACGAAGTCCTATTAAACCACTAAATGGAGCTTTCAAAACCGTTTTGTCAATCAGCACTTGGGTATATGCCATATCCGCTTTCAAGCTATTTACTTGATTCAGAGCAGCATCGTATTCTCCCTGACTGATGCCGTTAACGGTTAAAAGTTTAGTTAACCTTTGTTCCGTTTTTTGGGCTAATTCTAACTGAACCTTCGTTTTGTTCAGTTGGGCTTGCAAATCAGCGTCATTGATACGAGCCAAAACAGTTCCTTGAGCGACGGTCGTTCCTTCTGGAATATTAAGATAAGTGATGCGTCCGCTAACTTCGGTATGTAATTCAACAAACTCATTAGCTATTATTGAACCATTGGCTTCAATAATAGAACTAATCCCTTGTTTTTGAGCAATCATTACATCAACAATGACAGGTTTATCTTCTTTTTTACTTAAATCTTCTTTTTTCTTTTTACTACATCCTGTCAAACTTAAACAAAGGACTAAGATGGCAAAAAATACCAATAGTGGATTAATGTTCTTCATTTCTAAAATTGAAATTATTATTCAGCGTTGATTTTTATGTAAAGGTAACTTGCGATGAATAACCTTTTATCCCGTTTTACTACACAATATTAATATATCTCGACAAAGGATTATAATGTGTAGATAAGAGAGGAGTCAATAGAAGAATTAAAGTACGTTTGGGAGGGGAAATTTGAAGTACCACGGGGAGGACTCCCGTGGCAAAATAGTTATACCAATCATGGAAAGGATTCCCGTGGTACTTTATTTATACAAATCACAGGAAGGATTACCATCATACTTTAAAAGTCAATACCAGTTCCTTTCATAAATTTGGAAGATAATTTAGATTTACTGGTGATATATCTTAAACTCAAACCCAAATACGGTGTGGCGGGCATAGTTGAAGTAGTCAAATTTTCATTGGCAGTATTAAATGTTTTTACTTGACGAAAACCCGCCAATCCACCTTCAATTCCCAAATTAAAAACGTTCAGAATATGAGCATTAGCAGATAACGTAAATTTTACTTGTTGATAATTCTGACGGCGAACTAATTTTTCAGCCGAACTATATTCTTGATAACCCGCACTAAAACCATCATAAACTGTATTAAAATCAAGGTGCAACCATTCATTTGCTTTGTATGAAAGACTTGCTCTAAAAGGTAAAATTCCAGAAATTTTCCAATCATCACCTAAGGCTTTTGTGAATCCAAAAATGGGAATAATTCTAAATTTCTGACTATAAACAATGGCTGTTCCGTAAAGAATTTGGGTTCTAAGTCCTAAAATTCTTAATCGTGCCGCACCACCATAAAAATAAGGTTGTGGGTTAAAAAATGTCTCATTCGACTGCGTAACACCTCCGCCAACACCATAAACCCAAAACTTTTCCCTTAAACTTGCTTTTACTTGAACATACGTCAAACCCATTGTTTTATAACCACCGTCAGGCTGTTCTTTTCCATCAGTGGTTGTGTTGATTTGGGCAAGATTAGCAATCAATAAAGTATGTTTTGCTTGAATATCCGCTTTTTTACCAAAACCAATTCCTGCTGAAATTTCCGTACTCAAAGGAATAATTCCCAAAGCAGAACTTCTATTTAAACCAAACTGATGACCATTACTCATCATCGAAGCATCAGGCATAATTTCAGTTTTTAGAGTGATGTTAGGATAAAACAATTGGCTTAATGATGGAGTCTGGCAAAAAGCACTAAAACCGACAAAAAGCATGATTGAAAAGCAAAGAAGTTTTTTTGAGAGCATATAAATTGATGTTTTTAGATTAACGTAGAAGGCATTTTAAAAGTATGCTAAATTAAATTTTAAGGTTTGTGAGTATTTTTATCACAAACGTACTTTTAGGGTTATTAAAAGTTAAAAACCACCATTTTCAACTATAATAACTAATGAGGTAACTTCTTGCTAATCAAGTCGATATTATCATGCAACAATTACAAACGTTTGCATATCAAAAATACCTCATTTTAATAGTATTTTAAATTACACTGATTGGATTTATTTAATATAGTTTATAACTTTGAATATAAGAATATTTACATTTTAACAATTAGCCGTTTTCGGTTTTATTCTCATGGAATTTTCAGAAAAAGAAATTGCTCCTTTGTCGAGTATTGAAGTTTGGGAAGATGATGTTTTATTGCGTTATCCAGAAGAAGATGCTCCTAAAAAAGCGAAAGAAGAATATCGCAATTACGATAATCCCGAAAGAGATACTGTACGTGAATTTTATAGATTGAATCATAAGTTTCAGACTTTCGATTTTGTTAAAGAGAAACAAGCTGAGTTTTTAAAATTTAACAAAGCTGAAATGCCAATTTGGGAAGCGTTTGATTTCTTGAATACTTTAGTTGATGATTCTGACCCAGATACTTCTCTTGACCAATGGCAACATTTATTGCAAACTTCTGAGGCTATACGTGCCGATGGTCATCCAGATTGGTTCGTTTTGACGGGTCTTTTGCACGACATGGGTAAAGTTCTTTGCCTTTTCGGTGAAGCTCAATGGGCGGTTGTTGGCGATACTTTCCCCGTGGGTTGCCAACATTCGGATAGAATTGTTTATGCTGAATATTTTGAAGCAAATCCAGACGCACATGATTCAAAATTCAATACAAAATATGGCGTTTATGAGCCAAATTGTGGTTTAAAAAATGTAAATATGTCATGGGGACACGATGAGTATTTGTATCAGATGGTAAAAGATTATTTACCAGAAGAAGCATTATACATGATTCGTTATCACTCATTCTATTCACAACATCGTGAAAATGCTTACGAACATTTGATGGACGAACACGACCACGCTATGTTTGAGTGGGTAAAGAAATTTAACCCTTACGATTTGTACTCAAAATTACCGACCCCTCCAGATACGCAAGCGTTAAAACCATATTATGAAGAATTAATAAAAAAATATCTTCCCTCAACATTGAAGTTTTAATTTCAGAAGCCTTTACTCATCAATGCGTAAAGGCTTTTTTATTGAAAAAAATCTGAGTAAATTGTGATTACTCTTTGTCAATCAAATAAAAACAACCACTATGAAAACTAAAGCGTTTACCTACATTTTTGCAACGATTTCTATTCTTGAAATTATTTCTGGAACAATTGGTTTTCAAGAAGGCGTAACTTTAACAAAACCTTTGATAATGCCTTCTATAATCATTTTCTACTATTTACAATCTCAAAAAAATCTTGAAAAACGAGACATTTTCATGCTCATAGCTTTTACATTCTCATGGTTGGGAGATGTTTTTTTGATGTTTTCAGAAGAAATATTTTTCATGTTAGGCTTAGGTTCTTTCTTGATGACACATCTTTTTTACATCTACGTTTTTAGTAGAAATAAAGGAAAAGCCAATTGGTCAGCACGGATTTTCATTCCAATTCTCTCCATTTCAGTATTTTCACTCATTTATCCAAAAGTTGAAAAAGGGTTACTCATTCCAGTTTTGGTTTATATGTTGGCAATAAGTACGATGGCAATTACCGCTTCGGAAAGAAAAACGAACACAGAAAGTTTTAGATTTGTGTTTGTGGGAGCCATGTTATTTCTCATTTCGGATTCATTTCTTGCCATCGAAAAATTTGCCTATAAAATACCTGCTTCAACCATTTTGGTGATGTCAACCTATGTTTTAGCTCAATATTTCATTGCAACTGGATTTTTAAAACAACCTATTAAAGCGTAAATTGGGTCTTTAAACGTAACACAGACTTTAGTCTGTACTTAAAAAGACCAAAATAAAAACAGGCTAAAGCTTATGCTACCAAAGAACAGACTGAAGTCTGTATTACCACAATGACCAGAAAATATTCGATAATTATTCCCGTGTATAACCGCCCCGATGAAGTTGAAGAGTTATTAGAATGTCTCGTAAATCAGACGAATAAAAACTTTGAAGTCGTAATTATTGAAGATGGTTCGGTAACAAAATGTGATACTGTTGTCGATAAGTTTGAGCAAACCTTAGAAATTCATTATTATTTCCAAGAAAATACAGGACAAGGTTTTGCCCGCAATACGGGTTTCAGATACGCCCAAGGTGATTATTTTATTATTTTAGATTCTGATGCCCTTATCGAACCAAACTATCTTGAAATCGTTGAAAATCAACTTAATAACCATTATTTAGATTTATATGGTGGCCCCGACCGTGACCATCCGAACTTCTCTCCTATCCAAAAAGCCATTAGTTATTCCATGACTTCCATCTTCACAACGGGTGGAATCAGAGGAAGTAAAAAGAATTTGGGCGGAACATTTCACCCAAGAAGTTTCAATATGGGACTTTCAAGAGCAGTTTATGAAAAAACAAAAGGTTTCGTCATCACTCGTATGGGCGAGGATATTGAGTTTTCAATTCGGGCAATTTCTTTAGGTTTTAAATCAGGATTAATTTCCGAAGCCTTCATTTATCACAAACGTAGAACCAGTTTTTTACAATTTTTCAAGCAATTAAAATTCTTTGGCAAAGCACGCATTAACATCAGTCGTTTTTTTCCGAAAGAGTTAAAATTGGTCCATACCTTCCCAATGATTTTCACTTTAGGGTGTTTCTCAATTCCGTTTTTATATTTTATTTACAAACCACTTTTTTATCTCGGAATTAGCCTACTCACGGTCTATATTCTGCTAAACTTTGTGGATTCAACACTGAAAAATAAAAGTGTTAAAGTCGGCTTATTAAGTATTATAGCAGTTTTTGTACAATTATTAGCTTACGGAATTGGTTTTATGACCGAAGGTTGGAAGAAAATCTTTGAAGAAAAAGGCTTCAAACAAACTGGTGAACAAATTGAATATCCTTCCTAAATGATTTTTGAAACGTAATTTCTTTCAATAAGTGGGCAATTATTGAAAGAAATACTCCGTATTTTAACCTGTAATTTACTGAGAATCAAATAATTATTATCGAGTAACAAATTCATCTCCCTCAGATAATTTAAAGAACTCATTCGTTACCTCGATTTAAAGAGAATAAAAAATAATAAAAAACTTTTAATAGTAAGATTCCTTTCCTAATCGACTGATTAATAATATTTTAAATTTCAATTTATCACATTTTCAAGATTTCAATTTCCAAAAACTTTCTCAAAACCTTCAAATTTAGTACCTAATTCAACAAAAATGTCCTAACTTTGTACCCCGTAACAACAGGTTGCGGAATATTCCTCCTCCTAAGTTTCTTTTCACAGAAGTCTCCATTCGTAACGTATGAATTATTGCCAAAATTATCTCAACAAGGTAATTTTCAAGTGCTATTGTGCATACTTACGACTATTGACTTTAAGACTTACGACCAAATAAAACTTATCAATCATGTCAGGCAAAGGGCAACCTAAAACCGCAAAATACATTTTCGTTACGGGCGGTGTAACATCATCATTGGGCAAAGGGATTGTAGCTTCTTCTCTCGCTAAATTACTACAAGCCAGAGGCTTATCTGTAACAATCCAAAAATTTGACCCTTACATTAACATCGACCCAGGAACGTTAAATCCTTACGAACACGGGGAATGTTATGTAACCAACGACGGTGCAGAAACTGACCTTGACCTTGGTCACTACGAGCGTTTTCTGGGAGTTCCTACTTCTCAAGCAAATAATATTACAACTGGTCGTGTTTATAACAATGTCATTACGAAAGAACGTCGTGGCGATTATTTAGGAAAAACAGTTCAAGTAATTCCTCACATTACCGACGAAATCAAACGTAACATTTTGATTTTGGGAGAGACAGGTCTTTACGATATTGTTATTACTGAAATTGGTGGTTGTGTAGGCGATATAGAATCTTTGCCATTTATCGAAGCAGCACGTCAATTAAAGTGGGATTTGGGCGAAAAAAATACTCTTTTTATTCACCTTACACTTGTGCCTTATTTGGCTTCGGCGGGTGAATTAAAGACAAAACCAACCCAACATTCGGTTCGTGCTTTGTCTGAATTAGGTGTTCAACCAGATATTATTGTTTGTAGAACAGAACATCCAATTCCGATAGAGATGCGTCGTAAAATTGCTCTTTTCTGTAATGTTTCGCCTAACGATGTTATTGAATCAATTGATGCGGAGACCATTTATGATGTGCCTTTGTTAATGAGAAAAGAGAAACTTGACCAACGTGCTTTGTATAAATTGGATATTTATAACGATAAAGACGCTGACCTTGAATCTTGGAAAAATTTCTTGGGAAAACTGAAAAATCCAACGGAACAAATCACTGTTGGTTTAGTCGGAAAATACGTTGAATTGAAGGATTCGTACAAATCAATTGCCGAAGGACTAATTCATGCTGGGGCTGTCAACGAAACTAAAGTTAATGTAAAATGGATTTCGTCGGAGAATTTGGTGGAAACGGGGTACGAAAAAAGATTAGAGGAATTAGACGGTATTTTGGTAGCACCGGGTTTTGGAGAAAGAGGAATTGAAGGGAAAATCAATGCCGTGAAATATGCTCGTGAAAATAAAATTCCATTCTTTGGAATATGTTTGGGAATGCAGTGTGCTGTAATTGAATACGCACGTAATGTTTTGCATTTAGAAGATGCTCACTCGTTTGAGATGAATCCAGAAACGACCAATCCTGTGATTGATTTGATGGAAGAACAAAAATCTGTAACGAACAAAGGCGGAACAATGCGTTTGGGAGCTTATGCTTGTAAATTAGAGAAAGGTTCGTTGGCACATTCTATTTACGGAAAATTAAACATCCAAGAGCGTCATCGTCACCGTTTTGAATTCAATAATGCTTATTTAGAGCAATTTAAAGCAGCAGGGATGATTCCAACGGGAATAAATCCAGAATCAGGATTGGTAGAAGTTGTCGAAATCAAAGACCATCCTTTCTTTATTGGAGTTCAATTTCACCCAGAATATAAATCGAATGTAGCTAATCCAGCTCCGCTTTTTGTTCACTTCGTGAAAGCCGTTTTACGAAATGCTATTCCATTAATGAAGGGAGCGAAATAAGAGTTTAGATATTAGAGTTTAGAAAAAGGCTTTTTAGTGGATTAAGTTCACTAAAAAGCCTTTTCTATTTTAAAAGTTCACACAAGAATTCATAATTATTAACTCTTAATTAAATCTTCTCTCATTGGATTAAAAACGTCAATTAACAGTCCTTCTTCTAAACATACAACGCCATGTGTGATATTTGATGGAGCAAAATAAACATCCCCTTCGCTCAAAAGTTTTTTATCTTCACCAATTGTCACTTCAAATTTTCCTTTGGCGACATAGCTAATTTGCTTGTGTGGATGATAATGTAAGTTCCCAATTCCACCTTTTTCAAAAGCTACTTTCATTAACATTACGTCATTGTCATAAGACATAATTTTACGACGAATCCCTCCACCTAATTCTTCCCAAGCTATTTCATTATCTTCTACTAAAGTTTTACCAAAAATATTCATGTCTATTTTGTTTTTATTTAGAAGCAGAAGATGTTCATAATTTACTGGCAAAGATATTACTTCAATGAAAAAACTTACTTTTTAAATATACTATCTTTCTATAAGATATTGATGTGAATATCTGACTATTAGTAATATTACTAATAGTTTTATAGCACTTACTATTCTGAACTCAATTGAGAAACACTTAAATGTTGGATATAAAATGTTCCTAATATTTTTATTTCCTTTGCATAAGCTGTTGCTCCTGCAGATAGTACAACAGAATGCCCTGCACTGATTGTTACTACATCCTGATTATTAGGTATTCTGCCACAAGACCAAATAGTTGGGTCATTCCAATTACCAGATTTAATAGTAGTCATCGTACACAAATATACTTTAATTGCATAATCCTCTACCTGCCCAGCCCCCACACCAGAACCAACAAGTGTACATGAATTTGAAGCAGAAGATGGGTCTGCTACAACACGTACTCTCAACAATGTATTAAGCACTGCATTGGAGGGAATTGTTAAGAAAGTAGAGATTGTATTTCCTCCTGACGAGCCACTTGTAGTACCAGAAAGTACCCTTTCACCTGCATCTGTAAAATCTCCATTATTATTGTAGTCTATATAAACATTTACATAATGTGGATTTACATTATACCCACCCACAGTCATAAAATAAGCAAGATTCGGCAAGACTGTACTTTGAACAATACATGAATTATCAATATAGTTTTTAGTATCATTCTCAGAGCTAAAAGAAGACGCATTTATTGATGGTGTACCGTTTAATGTAAAGCTTGTAACGCCATAAAATTGGCTAAGTCCACTTGTTACTGTTGGGACGCAAGCAACTTTGGGAGATGGCGTAACAATAACCGTAGTATTGGCATTTGTACTTGCAGCACATGAACCTTCCGTACAACTTACGCCATAATTGGCAGTGGCTGGTGGCATAACCGTTTTTATAGCTCCTGTACCAATTCCATTTGTCCATGTATAAGTGCCACCACAATTACTAGCAGTCAAAGTGACTGGCGTTCCTGCGCAATTGGGCGTTGGAGCATTATTTACAACGGCTGGTAAAGTTGAAACGGTATTACTTATCGTTACCGACCTGATAAATGTACAATCATTTTTATCTGTTACAGTAACAGAATAAGTACCAGCGGCCAATCCTGTAATTGTTTGGGTAGTTGCTCCATTACTCCACAAAAAGCTTTTCGCCCCCTTAGGAAAATTAGCAGTAATGGTAGCTGTGTTCATATTCTGTCCACAATTTGGGTTAGTTGTTGTAAAACTCAAAGTAGCGTTGGTCGTTGCATCGGTTGCTACTACATTATAGGTATATGGTGCTTGGGTAACACCGCCAATCTTAACACCAGAAACCGTAACTTTATAGACAACATCACTTGTACCAGAAAAAGTAGGAGCAGACGCTAAATCCCAAACAAGAGTATTATCTCCAAAACCATAACCAACCGAATTTTGAGTGATACTAATAGGGTTATTTCCTTCGTCAAACATAGCAACAGTCGCAGAAGATAAATCTGCATCAGGAATACCAAATGACCATCTCTGAGGGACTAATGTTCTTGGGAAAAAACCTGCCGATGGAAATGCAATAAAGGTTGGCAAAGTGCTTGGGGTTGCTATTGTGCCAAATACCCAAAGGGCATCAGTATTATTGTTACAACCATGTCCAAATGATAATGCTCGAGAATATAAAATCCATCTTCTATGTCCAGCATAAATATTTCCCCCTCCCGGGTCATCAATATATAGTTTAATTGCAGACGAGGCATAAGCCCCCAAAGCTAAGTTTGAGTTTTGAGCCCCTATCGAACCTGTGGTAGTATAACACGTCAAACCACTACATGGATCAGGTGTACCTATACAGTGGCTCAACATATTCGATGCACTCATCATGAGCGTAGCAGCTTGTGTTTGTGTATTATATGTATTGTCGAAGGTTACATTTCCCAAACCTACCAAATTTCTATAATAATTAATTCGTTGAAAGGTCAACGTTTGAGATGCAGCAGAAACAGTACCAGCTTGGCAATTAGCAGTACTCCCTGTCCAAGCCAAAGTAGCAAGGCTACATTCAGACCCTACAAAATTGGCTATATAATTATTAACAATAGTTGTACGGTTACAATTGTTAGATACAACAGGTATTATGGTAGGTTGTGTTGTCCCAAATCCATTAAATGGGGATTGCTTAGTCATTTGAGGAGCTTCGTTCAACTCCTGAGCTTGGACGGTTCCTTGTTTGAAAACAATGATAAGTATTAATAAACTTACAATCGTTAATAATTGGTTAAATTTCATAAGTCACTTTATTTAATATTATTTAGGCTTGTAATAAAAATAGTTTAACTGCATTCAGATTCAGTTAATACACGAATGAATTTGATTCGATTTTTGCTCATATTTTTGACAAAACAGTATAATAGTAACTATTATATCATAAAAAAAAACATGAAGATTTTTAGAGAAAATTGGACATCCTTTTTGTAGGATTAGTTATCCAAACTATACTCATATCGAAATATGATATATTGCTTGTTAACTTTAAAAAAGAGGCAATACAAAAAGTAGAAAAAAGAGTTGACGTTTTTCATTTTATGTTTAAACTTTTAAGTGAATAATATCAAGAAGCGATTTTAACAAAGAATAAGGATAATGATTAATTGTTTTTTATTTAAAAGTAAAAATAATATTTTAAATAACAAAAAAAAGTGTCGTAAAAATAACACCCTACCAAAAAAGGCTATATAAAAAAGGCAAAATAGCCCGAAAATTCTTTCAAATGACCACTAATCACATTTAAAGCAAAAGCATTGCCAAATAACGAATAAGTCTTAGTAATTTTGCAATATCAAAGCGATGAGCCTTGGTATTTTATAATTTGAACTAATTAACCGATAATTTTTTTTGAATTATTGAGAAAACAAAAACTCAATTATCAGAACTTAATACTTTTAAAACAATGATGGATAGAAATCAAGTCACGGGCTTAGTATTGATAATGGCAATGATGCTGGGTTATCAATTTTTCTTTGCCCCAAAGATTGAACCAGAGAAACCACAAGAAAAAGCTAAAACCTCACAAGCTTCTGCTACACCTCAAAAAGTAGCTACGCCAGATTCAAACGCATTAAAATCAGCAGCGGGCGATTTTGCCTCAGCAGCCGTTGGAACAGCCAAAGATGTTATTTTAGAAAACAAAGACATCAAAATTACTTTCTCGACGCAAGGTGGACGTGTAAAGCAGGTTTTATTAAAGAAATACAAAACTTATACTACTTTTGCCGAACACAAAAATGACCCTTTGGTAATTTTTGATGAAACTTTTGATAAAATTTCCCTTGAATTACCCACAACCAAAGGGAATATTGATTTGAATAAATTGTATTTCAATACCTCATCAGTTGGCGGAACTGTGGCAGAAGGTAAAACAGAAAAAGTTGTTTTCACACTTCAATTAGCAAATGGGCAATCAGTAGAACAATCATATTCATTAGCTGGGTCTGGCTTTTTATTGGATAATGATTTGAAACTAACGGGTTTAAACGGAATCTTGAAAAACGAATCGGTTAAATTGAATTGGTTAGAAAATGTTCGTCCAACTGAAAAAGATTTGAATGAAAACCGTAAAGCAACCGTCAATTATTTGTTGAATGATGGGGAGAACTTCGACCAACTTTCAGAAACACCAACGGGAGCAAATGACGCCACTTTAGACCAACCTTTAAAATGGGTCGCTTTCAAGAAAAAATACTTCTTGTCAAGTTTTATTACGAAAAATGAACCAATCCTAAAAGCACAAGTTTACGGAACTGCTAATGAGCAAGATTCGGTAAATATCAAAACGCTTCGTGCCAATATGGATTTGGATTTAGCAGGTTTAAAGGCAGGAAAAGGAAATTTCCAATGGTATTTTGGACCAAATGATTATAACATTATCAAAGATGTTGCTCCAGGTTTCGGTAAAAACGTAAAATTGAGTTATGACATTTTCTTACCGATTACTCGGTACGTCTTTGTCCCGTTGTTTAATATCTTGGAGACCGTTTTCTCAAACTACGGTTTGTTGATTATTGCCTTGGTATTGATTATCAAATTTGCCCTTTTACCATTAACTTACAAGTCTTACGTAAGTATGGCAAAAATGAGAATTTTACAGCCAGAATTGAATGCTCTCAAAGAAAAAATTGGAGATGACCCTGCCAAACAACAACAAGCTCAAATGAAATTGTATGGTGAAGTTGGAGTAAGTCCGTTGAGTGGTTGTATTCCTGTTATAGCTACCATGCCAGTTTTGATGGCGGTATTTATGCTCTTCCCGAACTTGATTAACTTACGTCAGGAGTCATTTTTGTGGGCAAATGACCTTTCAACTTTTGACTCAATTGCTACTCTGCCATTCAGTATTCCATTATACGGAAATCATATCAGTTTGTTTACCTTGTTAATGACGGTTTCAAGTATTGCTTATGGTTATTATAACAACCAAAATACGCCTGACCAAACTGGACAACCAATCGACATGAAGAAAATGGCGTATATCACTCCAGTAATCTTTATGTTTGTGATGAACTCTTTGCCAGCAGGTATGAGTTTTTATTATTTCATTTCAAACATTGTAACAATTGGTCAACAAATTGGTATTCGTAAGTTTGTGGATGAAGATAAAATCAAGGCAATTTTAGATGAAAATCGTAAGAAAATTGCAGCAGGTGGAGGTGCTAAAAAATCTCGTTTCTCTGAATATATTTCAAAGCAAATGAAAGCGGTTGAGGAAGCTCAAAAAACGCAAGAAGCCGAAACTGGAAAGAAAAAGAAGAAGTAAAATCACATGATAAATAACAACGTAGTCAGTGTTTTCAACGCTGACTACGTTCAATCAAAAAGGCGATAGATTCAAAATCTATCGCCTTTTTGATTGAAAAATAATGTAGTGGCAAATAGCATTCGCCAAATTGATACAAAGGTGAATGCTATTCACCACTTACAACACAATCTATACCTATACCACAGGAACAACCTCCTCCCCTACCAAATACACTAAAACCCCTTCTACATTTTTATGCCCCATATCTCGGTAAATATTCATGTATTGACGCACTTGCGTTTTGTGAGATTCTGATTTTGAACCCGTTTTATAATCCAAGATAACAATACGGTCTTTCAATCTTACCACACGGTCAGGACGAAGCGGATTCCCTTTTGGCATTAAGATTTCTCTTTCATTTTTTACCAAATCTTGATGAACTTCGAACAGTGGTTTGATTTTCTCTAAATTGATAATTTTCAGAATACTTGCCTTAATATCTTCCAATTCTGTTTCTACAATTAAGCCTTCTCGAAGCGATTCTTGCAAAGCGAAATCTATGTCAGCTATCGTCCTGATTTTGGCAAAAGTGTTGTGGATTTTATTTCCATAATCACGACTTTTCTCAAAAGTTTCAATATCAAAAAGACGTTCTGCCGAATGACGTAATTTAATCGTATTACTTCTTTCAGAACTCATAACCGCATCTATTTCAATGACTTGCTCTATTTTCTTTGGCTTATTACTGATTCGTTTATGTTCTCCCTGAGTAATAATTTCAAGGTGCCGTTCGCCTTTTTCAATTGGAGGACAACCCACAAAACGATACAATTGATTGCCAACAGTTTTATCAAATTTGAAGGTATCTTGTTTCACGACCAAATATAAACGGTCAGTTGGGCGAGTTAAAGCCACATAAAGCATATTCAAACTTTCTAAAAAAGTCTTTTCCTTTTCTGCATGAAATTGTGGTGCAATTACGGTTTCTGCCAATTTATTGGTTACACGCAAAGGAGCTGTTTTCAAGACTGAATCTTCATTGGGTTTCAATTCAATTTCTCTTGGTAAATCCGCCCAAATCTCTGAAAACAAATTGGTATCCATCGTCCAATGACAATACGGAATAATAACCACAGGATATTCCAAGCCCTTCGATTTGTGAATACTGGTTACAGTTACCGCATTCTGACCGTCGGGAGTGGAGATGGAAAGTACGTTTTTTTTCTGTTCCCAATATTGTAAAAAATCGGTAAGGTGCGTACTTTTCTTGGTCTGAAAATCAAGGACAACATCTAAGAATCTGAATAAAAAATCTAATTCTTTATGATGCTCAAAAAGGTAAAAAGTATTAATAATTTTCTCCGCAATTTCGTACAAAGCCATTTGTTGCAAACGGAATGAACTGAGCGAATAACCTTGTTTTTCTATTAATCCATAAAATTGATTAACATCCTTATTTTCAATGGCTTGCTTAATAATTTGATTGTCGTCTGTATTCGGGATTTTCTGTAAAACCACTCGATAAAACAAATAAATGGCTTCGTATTTAGCTAAGGTATTTTCTGGATTTTGAATAACTTTCATCAAAGCCATTGTAAGATTGACTGCCTCAGAAAAATTCAAATTCAATGAATCTGAAGAAATAACTTGAATATTTGCATCTTTCAAAGAGTTGGCTACAATTCGGGCGTGCTGATTTTTGCGACAAAGCACCGCAATATCTTCGTAAGTATATCCTGCGGCTAAACTCTCCTCAATCAATTCCAAAATCCTATCAATCATTAATTCATCTTCGCCGTCTCCCGTCAAAAAATCAATTTCCACGTGTCCGCCAGATTTTGGATTATCGGGAATTTTTTGGGCAAAATTTTCATCGTAAACCTTTGGCAAAATTGGAGCAATGGCTTCATTATCAGGCGATTCTTTGATGAATTGAAAAATATCATTGTTGAATTTGATAATTTCTTTCGCACTTCGGTAATTAGTTGTGAGATTTTCTGGCTTCAAATACGGACGAATACTGGCGTAACGTTCCACCAAAAATTCATTGTCTTCATTTCCCTCCACCAATTTTTCCAAATCCTCTTTATGTAAGTGAACAATCAACTCCATTTCGCCACCTCTGAACCGATAAATAGACTGTTTGGCATCACCAACGGCTAAATTAAAGTGTCCGTTTGCCAAAGAATTTTCTACTAAAGGCAAGAAATTATGCCATTGCAAAGTGGAAGTGTCTTGAAATTCATCAATCAAAATGTGATTATATTTTTCACCCAAACGCTCATACACAAACGGAATTGGCTCAGTCATGACAATTTCCAAGATTTTACGATTAAATTCCGAAATATGAATTTGCCCCGTATCATTCTGAATTTCAGCAATTTCTCTTTTTAACTGACTCAATAAGGCTAACTTTTTGAGTTGCTTCGCCACTTCCTGAAAAAGCACGTATTTGGGTTTTTCATGCTCATGAATCTTGGCAATTTCTTCTAAATAAATGCGTAATTCATCCGAAATTCCATCAATGCGTGCGGCAATATCTTTCTTTTGCGTTTTTGAATACCACATATTTTCGTTCAAAGCCTTATTCACGTAAGAATTTGCCTTGTAAAAAACATCTTGATATTGCAAGCGTTGGAAATACGCCCCAACGCCATTTTTGGAATAATAAAAATCATCTACGTCCAAATTTGCTTCATAAATAGTTTCTGAAGCAATGTTTGAAATCGTTTTTATTTTGGTTTCAATATATTCACAATATTCTTTCAAATTCTTTTCAACCAACAGAAAATCAACGGGTTGCAAGTTAGCAATTGATTCAACCGAAGACTGATATTGGTCAGATAAAAGACTTCTGCCAAAAGAAGCCAACTCACTCGGCAAGCCATTCCACGATTTTCCATCATTAGCTTTTTCCATCGCAAAACTCTGAATTGCTTCCGTAATTTGCTCGAAATTTTCGGTATTGACTTTCTGAAATAACTGCTCGACCGCCCCTTCCAACAAAACATCAGAATCAAGATTTACCTCAAAATTGAACGGGAAACCCAATTCTTCGGTAAAAGCCGCCACAATTCTCTGCACAAAAGAGTCAATCGTAGAAACCGAAAAATTGGCGTATTCATGGATAATGTGTTTGAAAGTTTTATTAGCTCTATCACGCAAAGTCCATTCGTCAATATTGATTCCTTCCTCTTGTAATTCTGCTAAAATTTGTTGGAAAATCCCTTCTGATTCTTCAATTTCTTGAGGGTCGGTACTGGCAAATTGTTGAAGATATTTCAAAATACGCTCCTTCATTTCTTGGGATGCCTTTTTGGTAAAAGTCACTGCCAAAATATGGTTAAAATACCACGGAGAAGTCGTTTTTAAAGCTAATTTGATGTATTCCTTCGCAAGCGTGTAGGTTTTACCCGAACCTGCGGAAGACGAATATATTTTGAATTTTGGGGATTGCATAGTGCGTTTCTATTTATTTCTAAGGTAAAAAATAACCGTTTGATAAGGTTGAATGATATTGATTTTGTAAAGTTATCAAATTAATATATGTTTGTGTGAAGAGATTTGAAAAGAACACCCTGTCATTGCGAGCGTAGCAAAGCAATCTATTAGCTTACGAGAATAAAAAGTCAAACTCTTTTCATCAATCAAACAGATTGCGTCGTGCCTCGCAATGACATGGTATAATGTATTTTTACAATAAATAAATCAGATTATTAATACATTTTAAAACTTTTGAACTAACTAAAACTATCAAAATGAAAAGCAAAAATCTAAATGAGGGTAACTTGGCAAATGCCCAACAGTTTGATATTCAGCATCTTATATACTATTATTAAAGAAAAATGCCCCATAATGACGCTTTTTTAGGCGAAAATGGGGCATTTTTGCATTTTAACTAAAAT
>JAAFIU010000196.1 GCA_013298805.1 Cytophagales bacterium
AAATGCCCATAGTAGTTAAAGCCGAAGATAGCAGAGAAATATTTACCATAGTAGAACAAAATCCAGAATTCATGGGTGGAATGGAGGCATTAGCCAGATTTTTACAGAAAAATCTACGCTACCCAAACTCTGCCACCAACGCCAATGTGGGAGGAAAAGTATTCATGCAATTTGTAGTTGGACAAGATGGCAGTATCACCAAAGTTGATATACTAAAAGGAATCGGTTTTGGGTGCGATGAAGAAGCACAAAGAGTAGTAAAATTGATGCCTCGATGGTCACCAGGAAAACAGTCTGGCAGACCCGTTGCGGTGAGATATACCTTACCAATTAGCTTTCAGTTATCTGAGTAAAAATGGGATGGATTTGTAAGGAATGAGTTTATGAGTAAATTAGTAAAACCATAACTCATCTCCTCATAAATAAAAAAAAGTATATTTTTGAAAACATATTTATGGTATGAAATCGTTTATAAAAAAATGACATTTAAAATCATAATTCTATGTTTTCAAAATCAACAATTTTCACTCTTTTTATAGCATCTATTATTGGGTTATCATCTTGCAAAAAAAACGATGATGCAGCTACAACTGTTACTGCAAAACCTGACCTTCGTGATAGTGTTTATGCGTATTCACAAGAAATATATTTATGGTCAACAAATTTACCTGCGGCGAGTATTTTCAAACCCCTTAGTTATCCTTCTGCCGATTCAATCATGAAGAAAGTCAGAACGTATAGCCCTTTTGTAAATGGGAAATACCAAGACCGTTGGAGTTTTACCATTGAAAAGAGTATATGGGATAATTTGGCAAGTGGAAATAGCTCCGACACAGGAGCAGAATATGGTTTTGTGGCAGACGGAGATTTACGGGTAAAATTGGTTTACTCGCAGTCATCAGCAGGAACACAGGGTGTAAAACGTGGTTGGAGAATCTTGAAATTTAATGGCGTGGACCCCACTTATGCCAATATTAATCAACTAAATACCGAATTGGGAAAAGCGTCACAAACTATTATTTTCCAAAAACCAGACGGAACACAACAGACCCTTACGCTAACTTCGGGGGCGTACAAGTCTGACTACGTGATGAATTCAAAAGTATTGAATATCAATGGGAATAATGTTGGATATTTTGCTTTTGACTCATTTTTAGGGGCGAATAACGGTCAATCAACCAGAGATGAATTAGATAAAGTTTTCGCTAATTTTAAAGCAAATAATGTTACGGAATTAGTGCTTGATTTACGCTATAATGGTGGTGGTTACGGTAGCGTTTCGAGTTATTTGGGTAGTTTAATTGCTCCAGCATCGGCGGTCGGAAAAGTATTTGTAAGTTCTGTTCACAATACAAAATATACCAATTGGAACTCAACGGATTATTTTAAAAGCTTGACGAATAGTTTAAAACTGAGCAGAATATCAATTATTGTAACCAAAAATACTGCTTCTGCCAGTGAAGAATTAATCAATGGCTTAAAGCCTGTTATGAACGTTAAGCTTATCGGAAGTACCACACATGGGAAACCTGTTGGATATTATGGTTTCCCGACTATGGGAAATTATGTTTTCCCTGTGGCATTGAAAAATATAAATTCAGCAGGATTCTTTGACTTTTTTGAAGGATTTACCGTTGATAAAACCCAAGCGGATGACATCACCCGAGACTTAGGTGACCCAGAAGAAGCTTGTCTAAAAACGGCTTTGAATTACATCAAAACTGGCGTATTGCAATCTACACCAAGTGCCGCAAGAGTTGACGCAGCATTAACTTTAGCTAATGACAAAATTACCAAAGAACGCACGAAAATTTTATTGTTTGATATACCCAAAAAACAGTGAACAGTGAACAGTGAACAGTGACAAAGACTTATTTCGAATTTTAAGTTTCCAAAAATCTAAATAATTTTACTGTTTATTGTTCACTGTTTACTGTTCACTGTCAAAAGTCTCCATAATTAACTTGCAGACACGGTAATCCCAAATCTAAACGCCATAAATCGACTACTTGATTTCGGTCGTCTAATACGAATTGTACGTAAAACTGTCCTTTGACGTGTTTTTCGTACAATTCTTTTTTTACAACAGCATCTTTCCGTTTATCGCCCGAAGAACGCATATACAAGGCATTATACGGAATTTTATTGTAGGATAGCCAATTCATCGTTTGGCTTCGGGCATTATCTTCTCTCCCCGACATTAAGATTATTTTCACGCCTTTTTCGTGATAAGTTTTCACAATTTCTGCCACAGGAATATTCAATAAATCCGTCTCGCAACGTTTGGCATCAAAAGGGCTTCGGTCGTGGATAATTGCCAAAGTTCCGTCCAAATCACAGAGAATAGCGGGTGGCAAAGTATCGTCTTGTTCTTGATAATGCGGACCACGTTCATCTTTCAGAATGTGTTGTTTATACATTCGCATAATCACGTCTCGACCCACTTTTTTCTCCCGTTTTTCGTCCCGTTCCAAACATTCTTCTAAAGTTGTATCAAAGCCTTTTATCTCAATATGCACCTTATCGCCCGAATCTTTCATATATTTTTGAACGACTTGGGTAATACGTTCAATCGGTCTATCGGATAAATTAGTATCGTCAATTACCACGTGTTTTCCTTCTTTCAAGGCCTCCACGAGCATAAAATCACGGACACGCTCCACAAATTTTTCGTTGGGATTACTATGCACCGAATTATCCAACATCGCTCGTAATTCGTCTTTATTTAGGCGTTTCCATACGTGCGGATTTTCATTTAATAATTTTTTGGCAAAAGTGGATTTTCCGCTTGCGGGCAATCCACGTAGTATTAATAGTTTTTTCATTTTTTTATTTTTTATAGGCACCCTTGTCTGAATTTGGATTCATTGGATTTTAGGATTTATAGGATTATACCATTATCCTGTTAATCCTAAAATCCCGTAAATCCAGATTCAGACAACTTTGCTCCTCACCTCCAACAACAACTCATTCACAAAACCCTTATCCACATCATCAGGTAAATCACTTTTTTCAAAATAGGAATTTAGTCTCAAAATATCCACTTCGGCTTTTTCTATGAAGCGTTCCAAATCAATTTCTCCTCTGCGAATTTTCAGTAAGTCTGCCGCATTTGGTCGCCTAACGATGATTGTTTTTTGCTCCGCAATCTCCAAAGCCATGTCCAACAACCGCTGACAATGCAAAAGATTTTTGCCGTCAATTTGCTGTCCGTGATTCTCAATATCCACGTAGCGTTGCGTATTGCGGTTTTTCAGCCAATCGATATATTGAACAAAATCCTTACAATGACTTGAGTATCCTTCCTTGTTAAAATACAAAATCATTAAATCCTTCTCCCCTTTTGGTACGGAACTCAATCTAATATTATCACCATTTTCAGCCATAATTCCTCGGTAACCCAATTGTTTTGAAGCGTCATAATACAAGGCATAACAATCTTTAAAATGGACTAAATTGACTAATCCGCAGTGTTTTTGGTCTAAATTATTATCCGACAAGAAAGTTTCTAAAGGTAAGGTCTTACCATTTTGATAGACAAAACAAAAATCCATCAACGACTTCCGAACCATCCTTTCTTTTTCCCAATTCATCTTTTTATCCAAACCTTTCGCCTTTTTGATTTGTGCAACGGCGTAACCGCCAAAAGAGTGTAAGCATTTTTTAGTCAAGAATTTATCACGATTTTGCAGAATTAAATCAAAAGCTGGATGTTTTTCGATAATGCAATCTTCGGGCATAAAAAGCAGTTCCAACATCGTAGGATTTGCCGATTGAAGCAATTGCAAAAACCGCCGAACCTCATAATAACATTCGTCTTTACTGACTTCAATTTGTTCTTTATAACCAAAACCCACCAACTCACGGACGAGTTGTACGTACACGCCTTTGTAGTCCGTATCTGACCCCGTAGTATTTGTTCCGTAGGCTTGGCTACCTACTATGGTTTTGAAAATTATTTTCATTTTTCTTGAATTAAAAATAGACCACGGATTTTACTGATTGAACGGATTTTCACAGATTTAGTTTAACATTTCATCCGTGTAAATCCGTCTAATCAGTAAAATCTGTGGTCAAACAATCTAATAAATCTCATCCAATTTATTTGCAAACGGTTTTTGATAATCAGGTTTAATGATTTTCCAGATTACTTGGTCATAAGGCTGTCCGTCCAACATTTTGAACAAAACCGAAGGATATTGACAAGTTTGAAAATACAAAGCCGTTGTTTTTCTATCTTCCAAAACCTTAAAATCTTGTTTAGACTGAGCCTCAATTTCAGCAAAATTTTCCAATAATTTGGCGTGCGTAATTTTCACCCAATCATAAAATTCATCGGGAACTCTATCCAAAATTGGCAATAAATCTTGTCCTTCTTTTAAATATTCCCAAATATTCAAAGTAGAAACCTGCGTAACAATTCGGTGAATGCGTTGGTATTCATCAAATTTAACTTTTAATCGGTATCCACTTTTGAATCTCACGACAAACCCCTCTTTATTTTCCTCCTCCAATTCTTTCAGTTTCGACAAATCATTCAATCCGTCGTAACGTTTCGCAGTTTCAAAACCGATATTTTCCAAAGGTATTTCAAGGCCTGTTTCAGTATCAACAATGGCCAATAAAACTAATTTACGTTCATTCCCATAATCCAAAACTATACGATTTTCGGGATAAATAATCTCGAATAAATACGTTTTTGATTTATCCAAATGTGGAATCAAATCCGCATATTGTGTATGCAACATCTCCGTTGCCACCTGCGACTGCTCACTCGCAAACGACCCACGAGTAGCGATATGTGGTTTCGGGCGGCGTTCCGCATTATCAAGCCAATACAAAATCCCCAAAGAGCCGTCCATTTTCTCAAAAACTTCAAAAGGCTCATTTGGAATTTCTTGATTTTCATGCTCTCCCAAATTGAAAAACTTCTGAAACGGACGAGCTACCACTTGATAATTGGCATCCAAAATCAAGCCCCGACACGCCAAAGTCCACTCATTCCAAACACGGTCGTATTGAGCTTTTTGTGAATAATTATATATGTACAAATCTGCCGTTGGATGTTTATTGACAATGATGTAGTTATCGGCAATTAGTTGGTTTAGTTGTGTTATGTTCATTTTGTTTGATTTCTTAAAAGCCAAAGCAAATCACTATTAAAAATTAACCGCAGACGGGGTAAAAACCGCCGTCTGGGTTATTGCTTATTTACTTAACTGGGCTAAAAATCGCCTTCATTTGTTCCAAAAACTGTCCTCCGCCCGAAACCGAAATATTATTGATTTTGTCGGCAATTTTCTCCACGTATTCCATCTCTTTCAATTTGAATAACATATCGTTTTCCTCCATCAACTTTGCCGTGTTTAACAAGCTACGAGTTGAAGCCGTTTCTTCACGTCTCATAATAATGTTGGCTTGGGCTTTTTTCTCCGCCACCAATACCTGATTCATAATTTCACGCATTTCTCCGGGTAAAATAATATCACGGATTCCGCAGTTCAAGACCTCCACTCCCAAAGAGGTAGTTTTGGTAGAAAGTGCCGTCAAAATCGCAGGGGAAAGACTCTCTTTCTTTTCCAAAAGTTCGTCTAAAGTCAAAGTACCCACAAATTCACGCAATGCCAATTGTACCAAAACATATAATTGCTTTTCGTGGTCTTTGTTCTCTAAAGCTGCTTTTATGATGTCCGTCACTTTGTATTGAGCATAAAAATTGATGCGTAAAGAGGCTTTGTCTTTCGTTAAAATCTCTTGTCCCGACAATTCTATTTGCATTTGACGAGTATCAATTTTAGCAATATGAATCGTAATATTATTTTTCCACCAATAATAAGTTCCGCCTTCCAAAAGTCGATCAAATTTACCATTAACAAACAATAAAGCTTTCTCGTGCGACTCTACGGTATAGGCACGAATGTACGCCCCCAATTTGTTCACTAATATATTTGAAGGAATTTCTTCCGTAATTTCAATTTTGCTGGTATCAATACGCACGAAATTATACGTAATTATTCCTTTCCAGAAAGCGTATCTCCCAGCGGTCAAAACGGTTTTAAATAAGCCATTTTCGTACTGTAATACGATTTCATTATCCTGAACCTCAATGATTTCTAATTGAGTTGTTAAAGATTCGTCCTTCAACAAAATATCCAAATGCACAGGCGAAACAAATGGTTTCGTCATGTCAAATTGTTGTAGATTTTCATAAGGCATCAACCAGTGATTTCCTTCAGAAAGAGCCTTTTTATAAGCCCCTTTTTTAAATACTAAGCCCATTGTATAGGCATTAATTGTTACATATTTCATCATTTTATTTGTTTTCGTTTTTAAAAACAGCCAGATTAATCCATTTGCCAAGGGCGGAATCTGATTTAAGTAGGCAATTATTTAATAGTTTTCAAAAATCACTTCAACCAAATAAATAACTGACAATCAATTATTTAATGTTTAAAATTCATTTCAAAAAGTACAAAACAATCACATTACGGTATCCATCATTTTCAGGCTTTTGACAAATTGTGATTCATTCTTAAGAGAAATCATCACGCAGACAAATCTGAACTGTTTTTTAATCTTGGAAATCCACAGTGAATTGTGGTGCTTTAACCATCTAAGCTACGCCAATCACTCGACGGCAGGAATCGAACCTGCGATTTTCTGTTACTCTACCAGACTGAGTTATCTCATTGCTGAGAGAAGGATTCGAACCTTCGACCCACAGGTTATGAATCAAACAATAAACCTTCGATAGCATATCGGTAATTATTATCCCGACACTACGTGGCTATACAGAAACCAACATTGTTAATCAACCGTGATTATTAACTTGACGATACAAAGTTGAAAACGCACTACGCAGTCTATTTGCGTAGATAAAAAATAATTCAGATATTTATAAAAATCTTTTTTTAATCTGCGTTGCTTGCATCAGCGTAATCTGCGTTCCAATCTAAAACTCAAACCCAACCATGCCCACAAACCGCAACGCCCTCATTCGCTACAAAACCATTGATGCTTGTCTGAGAAACCGATTCAGAAAATGGACTTTGGAAGATTTAATAGAAAAAATTTCGGATACGCTTTATGAATATGAGGGCATTGAAACCATCAGCAAACGAACAATCCAGAATGATATTCAGATGATGCGGAGTGATAAATTGGGATATTTTGCTCCAATTGTGGTTTTGGAGAAAAAATATTATACCTACGAAGACCCAAATTACAGTATTACGAACATTCCCATTTCGGATATTGACCTTTCACGCATGAACGAGGCGGTTGAAATGCTAAAACAGTTCAAAGGATTTTCGCACTTTGAGCAATTAAATGAAGTCGTTCAGAAATTGGAAGACCATGTGTATTCAGTAGGCAAAAAGAAGTCCCCCATTATTGATTTCGAGAAAAATGATAATTTGAAAGGGCTTTCATTTTTGGATATTTTATATCAAGCCGTTATCCAGAAAAAAGCTATTAAAATGACTTACCAATCCTTCAAAGCGAAAGAGCCAAACGTATTTTTCTTTCACGTTTGGTGGTTGAAGGAATTTAAAAATCGTTGGTTTGCCGTGGGAGTTCGTAAAGAAAATGGTTCAATATCCAGTTTAGCATTGGACAGAATCGTAGAAGTTAGTTTATCCGACGATGTAAATTATGCTGAAAATCAAGACCTTATTCCCGAAGAATACTATAAAAATGTCATTGGCGTTACTGTAAGTAATTTACGCCCGATGAATTTAAAGATTTTTGTTGTTGCCCAACACGCTCCTTATGTAGAAACCAAGCCTTTGCATCATTCGCAAAAGGTCATAGAAAGAACCGAAGACGGCATCATCATCGAAATAAAAGTGCAGCATAATTACGAATTAGAAAAGGAGATTTTGGGCTTTGGCGAAGTAATGAAGGTTTTGAGTCCAGAGAGTTTTGCAAAAGCAATTAAACAGCGATTGATAAAGGCGAGTCGTAGGTATGAATTATGAGATTTGTCATTGCGAGCGAAGCGTGTCGGAGTTTCGCCAAACCCAATCTGTTAGCTTTTGACCCAAAAGATTACAAACTCAATTGCAAAATCCAACAGATTGCTTCACTTCGTTCGCAATGACAATAACAGCATTTACACTTCTTTCAAAACCCCTTTTCTTCTACGAGAAACCGTTGCAGTGAGGTTATTTTCTAACACTAACTGAGATTCATCGGAATTATAATCAATCACATAGCGTGGGTTGACCATAAATGATTTGTGAACACGTAAAAAACCTTTGGCTTGCAAAATTTCCTCATAAGTATTAATACAATGAGCAAACATTTTTGCCTTGCCATCACGCAAGTGAAACAATGTGTAATTTCCTTCACCTTTCAGCATGATGATACGGTCGATGAACAAGGCAATATTTCGTTTAGAATCCACTGTGAGCAGTGCGTCTCTATGGGCTACAAGATTTGACATAAGTTTATGGGAGATAAGACGTTAAGGGCGTTAGAGATTT
>JAAFIU010000077.1 GCA_013298805.1 Cytophagales bacterium
CACTCTCAGAATAGGAATATTAGTAACCTTCTGCCCATTTAATAAATTATCCGATAGAATGTTATATGTGCTATTAGTTTGGATATTGAAGCAGTTTTCTCCACATCTAAAATTGATTATCTCGGGTACTTTTTGCCCAAAAGTAAAATTAGGCGTTTTACTACATTCTGACAATGCAAAATCGTATCCTAATCTACAAGTAGCACAATACAAAACTCTTTCATAATGCGTCCACGTCCATTGATAATATTGATTGGGTTCTGGATTATCATTAAAATCTAAGGTTACATCAAATCCTACACTTCGTACATCTGTAAGTGGATAATTTGAATTCACTGTAAATTTTGAATTAATTTTTTCAATCGGAGTTGTGGCGTACAGTTTTTCTGGTAATGATCGGTATTGCTTTCCATTAGGCAGTTTAATATTCAGGGTATAAGTGTTACCAATAACACCTTTATATGATGACGACGTTTCATAAATTCCATTCGAGGTTTCTACCAAATTTTCTGTTTGATTCTTATCATCTATAATAAAAACGGTAGCACCTGTAATAGGTGTATCTTCTACATTAAGTTTTATGTTTGGCGATGAATAGGATAGAACAACTCTATGAGGTCCATCTTGATTAGAAAGTTTGGCTTCAACCGTCAAAAATGAATTACTTTCGATTGCTTCAAAGTCTTTTATCTCACTTATACACGAGAATGTTCCTATTAATATTAATACATAATATAATTTACTCATTTTCATGGTCTTATCTAAATTTAAAATTATAAGCCAATGAAACCAATGGCGATGCAAAGACACTTAATTGATAGGCTTTAGTACCATCTTTCCCATTTGCAAAAAATACTGAATACGGGTTTGAACGTCCATAAATATTATAGACTGTAAAAATCCAGCTTCCTTGCCAACGTTTTTCTTTCATACTCGGATTCGTTATTGTCCATGACAAATCAAGTCGATGATAGTCTGGAATACGGTCATTATTTCTTGATGTGTAAAGCGGTAACTGTTGTCCATCAAGTGTGTATGTTCCAGTTGGGGACGAAAACGGGCGCCCAGTATTATAAGCAAATATGAAGGAAAAACTATTATGCTTATCAGGAGTAGCATTCAGTACGATATTCACTGTATGAGGCTTGTCATAATTTGACGCATACCAGTCTCCATTATTAATTTTCTGTTCAGAATATGTTCCTGTTGTTTGTTGTAATGACCTTGCAAATGTATAACTAATCCATCCTGTCCATTCTCCTTTCTTTTTTGAAACCATCAATTCTGCACCAAAAGCTCTCCCCCGCCCCTGTAAAAGTTGGGTTTCAATGGTTGAATTCAATTGTAAATTTGCCCCCGAGATATAGTCTATCGTATTCTTAGTATCCCTAAAATACGTTTCTAATGAGGCTTCCCAAATATTTTCTTTCCATGTTTTAAAATATCCTAACGATAAAAAATCGCTTTGTTGTGGAAGGATATTTTCATCGGCTATTTTCCAACGAGAGGTTGGTAAAGGTGTTGTATTATTGGATATTAAATTCAAAAATTGTTGCGTTCGATTATACCCAAATTTGAAAGAGGAAACAGGGTTAAGGACATAAACTGCTGTTATTCTGGGTTCAAATCCTCCATAAGATTTTGCAATACCATCTTTATTTTCGGATGATATTAACGTAACAGACGATTTTGGTTCATCAGCTTGATACTTTCTAATTTCAGAGAGTCCTAAATTTAGGAATTGGGCATATCTCAACCCATATTGTAGTGTCAGTTTTTCATTTACTTTAAATTCATCTTCTATATGCAAAGACAATTCTAATGATTTTTCTGTTGCTAATTCAATTGTAGCGATTTTTGAAATAATATCTTTATTTAATATTCCTGGACTTAAATTATAATTAACAGCACTCAAACCAATGTTCATTCTGTGTTTGTCACTTAATGTTCTATCAAGATTTACCTTAAAGTTTTTGTATTGAATATTATTTTTTAAGACAATCTGATTAACTGAATCTGGTGACTCGGTGGTTGTTTTATAATTACTAAATGCTCCTATTACTTCCAAACTGGTTTGTGGGTTAAAATAGTGGCTCCATTTTAAGGACGCATTTGTATGCCCATATTTAAAACTTGTCTGCTTCGCAATAACATTTTCGAGACTAAACAAAGAATCTACTCTGTAATAATCTTGGCTAATATAAGTCGATAATGCTATTGTATTTGTAGCATTAGCTTTGTAGAAAACCTTGTTGGCTATGTCATAAAAATTTGCTCTTGTACTTTTTAAATTTTCAGGTGCAAAAACCTTGAACCAAAAATCATTATAGGATACACGTCCAGCTCCTAAAATTGATAATTTATCTTTTATCAAAGGAATCTCAATCATTATACGATTTGAAACTGGTCCTACACCACCTTCAATCTTAATTTTTTCGAGACTTGGTTCTAACATTTTTATATCCAAAACAGAAGCGGTTCTTCCTCCAAACCTTGCGGGCATTCCACCTTTATACAGTTCTAATTCACGAATTGCATCAGAAGCAAACACTGAAAACAACCCAAAAAGATGTGTAGGATTAAATATAGGGGTATCATCTATAAAAACAAGATTTTGATCAACAGCTCCTCCTCTAATGTTCAAACCGTTCGCACCCTCTCCTACTGATGAAACCCCAGGAAGAGTTTGTAAACTTCTCAAAACATCTACCTCTCCCATCATCGCAGGGATTTTTTTAATACCTTTAATACTCAGAATAGACACTCCAAGCGATGGTGTAAGGATGTTACTTCTTGTAGCAACACTTGAAACGATTACTTCCTCTAATTGCTTTGTTACTTCTTCAAGAGATGCTTTTAACACAAAATCCTTCGTTAATACAGCATTAGTTCGAAATGGCTTATAGCCAAGATGTGTAATTTTTATTTTATAATCACCTTGCTGTAGGCGAAAATAAAAATGACCTAACGAATCTGACAATACTCCTACTTTCTGATAGTCAATGGATACACTTGCACCACCCACGGGTTTTCCTGTGACAGCGTCTATGATTTCTCCTGAAAATGAAACTGTTCTCCCCTGAGAAAACACTTTATTTTCACCAAACCAAAGTAGCACTAATAAGGCTATTAACAATTTTTGTATTTTAATCATTTCATGGAGTGATATTGAATCATTAAAAGTAGCATAGAGTATATTCATTTAATGATTTAGAAACTATTTTGTAATTGAATAGTTATCAAATTTAGGGTTTTTAGCTACTATCACTCCGTCAAAATCGAAAGAAGGGTCTGTTTCTAATACATTAGGATATTTTTTTGCTTTACCATATACTTTTAAAATTATTTTTGATTTGGTCATTACGATGGGCTCTATCCTACCTGTACTCAACAAATAACCTGCTCCTTTTTGCTTCGCTTTATCAGTTACCTTTCCAAACATAAGACTTGAAAAACTATATCCACCTTTTCCTTCAACAAATTCTTTTTTATACCAAAAATTACCGTCTAAGGTCAGCATGAAATTACCTCCATATTGGTTAAAACAATTTAATCCTAAAAAATTATCCCTTGCATCAAGATGACCTGTAAATATGGCATCAGGCTCATAAAAATCCTGATTATCAAGGCTTAATCTAAATTTTATTTGATTATCCTTTAAGTTTGAAAAATCTGTATCAAAATCCGCATTTTTCTTACAGCTTAATAATACTAAAATGCTCAAAACAATTATATTAAAAAATTTCATATTCATAAAATATATGTAGTGATAATACTCAATTAACAGGAAGACCTCCTCTTTCAAAAGAATGAGGAGGTCTTCCAATAATATAATTCAAAAATTAGAATCAATATCCTTCATTTTGCTTTAATTGAGGATTAATCTCAACTTCTTTTTGAGGAATTGGGAATAATCTTCTTGTTGCTGGAGAAGCAGTGCTTCTATTAACAACTGGGTCATTGAATTTATTAAAACGAACTAAGTCATTTCTTCTCCATCCTTCGTTATATAATTCGTGACCTCTTTCTGCTAACAAACTTGTTTCTGTCAAGGTAGCTAATGCTTTCAAACCACGAGCAGTTCTAATTTGGTTAACAAGAGCTAAACCATCTGCTGCATTACCTTTACGTAACAATGCTTCTGCTTTCATTAACAATACGTCTGAGTAACGAATGAATGCAAAGTCATTTGCTCCAGCAATTGGGTTAGCAAAGTCTGGCGAGAATTTCATAACACGAATACCTTGTCTTTCGTTTGCTCCGTTCAATGGACAATCAGCAGTAAACACTAAAGGATTTCCTTGACGGTCTGTTAATTTAGCTCCTGTTTGGTCATATTGCTGACCTACTAAGAAACCATAAGTCATACCCGAAACACTTTTGTTAATCACTTGACCACCTTTACGAACATCACCTGCTTCAAAGCTGTTATAAAAATCAGCTAAAGTAGTAAACCCGTTCCAACCTGATGGATTTTGGTTATAGTGAGTTCCAGGATAAACCAGACGCTGATTAGAACCATATCCATCAGCTGAAGGACTTGGATTAACTCCACCAGTATAAGGAATATTGAAAACTAATTCTTTTGATTTTAAATCGTTATCAGTTGCGAAGTTATCAAAATAGTTTTGGTTAACTGCAAATTTACCACTCGCTGTAATTGCATCTGCATAAGAGATAACTTTATCCATATCTGCTGCTGCAAAAGTATAAGGACCAGCTAAGGCACCAGTATATACACCTTTATTTAAATACAATTTAGCCAACAACCCTTGTGCCGCTTGTTTAGTAGCAACAAAAGATTGAGAAGGAGTTGCAGAAGCATCCGCCAAAGTTCCAATAACACCTTCTAAATCACCTACGATTTTAGTGAAAGCTTCAGATCTTGAAAGAACTTTTGATGTTACTTGACCACCCACTACTTCTTTGAAAGGTACTTGACCAAACAAATCCATGATATGGTACATATAATATGCTCTTGCAAATGTTGCTTGAGCTTTTATTAATGCACTTGAATTTGCATTATTAATTACCTCATTAGCTAAAGCATGACCTTTGTTGAATTCGTCCCAAGCCAAAACAACGTTACCATTAGTAGCAGTCCATGTATGCTCATGAATTTGACGCCAAACACCGTTATCATCCCAGTCTGTACCACGAGTTGGGCCTTGCATTTCGTCTGTTGTAATTTCATTCATTGACATCGCACTTCCATTTGAAGGGAAGATGTACATATACGAATTAGCAGATGCGAGTAATTGTGCAGGAGGAATACTTGAACCGTCTGTTACTTTATCAAGAGAAACGTCCTCCAATTGAGTACAACTAAAAACACCCATCGTAACTACTCCCATTACCATGGTATTTCTAACGAATTGAGTAATTGATGATTTTTTCATTTTGTTTAAAAAATTAAATCTTTGAATTATTTGTTAATATTTTTTAGATACTAATCCTGATTATATTTTACGTTATTAGTTCACTAAAAACATAGAAAAATATTTTTGTCTAAAATAACATACGTAAAATAGTATTAAAAGGATGCTTGAAATAAAAAATAATTTATTTGAAAATTTAACTTAACGTCTATTTATTTTGTTTAAAAAGTCGTTAAGAATTTCAGATTTTTTCGTTCTTAAAAATTAGCACTTAAACTAAGTGTAAATGTTCTTGCTTTTGGATATGAAACATAGTCAATACCACGTGAAGCAATTCCATTTCTCGAAGCGCCAGGGTTTGTTACTTCTGGGTCTAATCCTTTATAGCTTGAAATCAATAATAGATTTTGTCCTGATAAAGAAACACTCAAACCTTTAATATGTTTGCTTTCTACGGCAATTCTACGGCTAATTGACAAGTTTGATAATCTTACGAAATCCGATTTCTCAACAAAACGAGTAGAAGCAGCTAAACCATTAGTGAAAGATTCTTTTGCATCAATCCATGATTTATCTGAGTTGTTACCTTGGTTCAAGGTTGGAGCTCCACCAAGAGCTAAAGCAGTGTTATTGAAAATATATCCACCACTTTGACCATTGATAAACATTCCTACTGACCATTTACCAAATGACAAATCGTTATTTAAACCCCAACTCATTGTAGGGAATGGACTACCTGCATAAATACTTTTCTCACTTAAGATATTTTGACCTTTTGCATCAAAACCTTTGAACTCAGGAACAAAAAATGAATACAATGGATAACCAGCAGTCAAAGGCTGTACATAAGCACCTGACAAACCTTGTCCAAAAATATCTCCTGTCAATACAGTATTATTTAGTTTCTCAAGTTTGTTGTCTAAGAATGTAGCATTAGCACTTGCAGTCCAAGTAAAATCTCCACTTTTAATAACGTCATAAGCAAGTGTAACTTCAACCCCTTTGTTTACAACACTTGCATCTAAGTTAGACCACCTTGTAGTCGCTACGTCTGGCTGTGGTGCTGATAAAGGGAACAAAAGGTTATTAGTTGTTTTGTTGAAATAATCAACTGTACCTGACAACCTTCCTTTCATTACTGAGAAGTCAATACCTAAACCATAAGAAGTTGTGCTTTCCCATTTCAAGTCTGCATTAGCTATATTCTCTTTAGAAATACCTGCATTATTTGCATTAGGAATAAAAGTAGTAACAGTTTGGTTAGCAGGGAAACCTTCTGAGTTACCTGTAACACCATATCCTGCTCTTAATTTCAAGTTACTAAAGAATGAATCTTTCATAAACTCTTCTCCAGAAATTTTCCAAGCACCGTTTACAGCTGGGAAATAACCATATTTGTTATTAGCACCAAATTTAGAAGAACCATCAACACGCAATGTACCTGTTAAATAATATTTACCATCGTAATTGTACGAAGCTCTCCCGAAGTATGACTGTAATTCTGACTGGTTAGCAAATGAAGTTCCATTAAATGGTTTGTTAGAACCAGTATTGTCAACATAACCAATATTGTTGGTAAGGTTTGTTCCAGCAGGTACTGTAAAATAGTTTGCCTGAACATTACTACCACTGTTTGCAAATTTTTGATAAGAAAAACCAGCAAGTGCTTCAATATCATGCTTTCCGACAACTTTCTTAAAGTTCAACGTATGTTCAATAGTTGAAGTTGTTCTATTTTGATTTCCAATGGTTGCACCACCTGCATTATTAGGTACACTATTTTGGAAACCTGGCGTATTTACATCTACATAAGAATTCAACGTTGTAGCTACATTATCTTGTGAAAGACTCGCCTTATATGTCAAACCTTTTACAATTTCCCAAGAAGCAAATATGTTCGCTAACGTTCTATTTGTTGGGCCATATTGATGGAAGTTATTTAATAACGAAACTGGGTTACGGAATGACACACCACCTGTTGTAAAATAAGAACCGTCAGTTGCATACACAGGGAATGTTGGGTTCAAGTTAATCATTCTACTAACAAGGTTACCATCAAAACCTACGTTTCCAGATGTAGCACCATAAACGTCATTGATTTTTGCAGTTGTTAAAGCTACACCCACAGTTACTTTGTCATCAAACAATTTGTGAGAAGCGTTAATTCTTGCTTGAACTTTGTCTTGTGAAGTATTTTTGATAATACCTTGTTGATCTTGATATCCTAAAGAGAAAAAGTAACTCGTTTTATCTGAACCACCACCAAAACTCATGTTGTAGTTTTGAGTGAAAGCTGTTCTTAATACTTGTTCTTGCCAGTCAGTGCTACCAGAACCAATGATTAATTTATTGTTTACATCCTGCCCAGCTCTTTGCATCTCAGCCTTGAATTCACTTGGAGAAAGCAAATCATATTTTTTTGCGGCTGAAGCAACAGAACCACTCATTGAAAAGTTAAAAACGCCTGCTCCTGACTTTCCTTTTTTAGTAGTAATCAATACAACTCCGTTTGCACCTCTTGCTCCATAAATAGCAGCAGCAGAAGCATCTTTCAATATTGAGATATTTTCAATATCTGCTGGGTTCAAGAAGTTTAAAGGGTTTCTTGAAGTTACAGTACCAATACCTACTGCACCTGCATTATTTACAACGTCAGAGTTATCCAAAGGCACGTTATCAACAACAAATAATGGATTGTTATTACCTCTAAGTGAAGCTGTACCACGAATGTTGATATTGATACCGGCACCTGGGTCACCACTGTTTGGTGTCATTTGAACACCCGCAACACGTCCTTGTAATAATTGCTCTGGTGAGTTAATTACCCCTTTGTTAAAGTCTTTAGAACTCAAAGAAGATACAGAACCTGTTGCATCTTTAACTTTTTGAGTACCGTAACCAATAACAACAACTTCGTCAAGGGCTTTGTCCTCAGAAGCTAAAGAAACATTCAATTCAGAACGATTACCTACCGCAACTTCTTGCTTTGCATAACCTACAAAAGAGAAAACTAAAGTAGCGTTAGAACCAGCAGCAATTTTATAAGCACCGTTGATATCTGTCTGAGTACCTCTGTTTGAACCCTTTACTGATACTGAAACACCAGGCATACCTGAACCGTCTCCTTTATCAGTTACTTTACCCGAAACTGTTTTGTCTTGAGCATAGATGCTTATAGACACAAGCATAGTGATAGCCATCAAAGCAGTCTTCAATAGAGACTTTGATGCTGCACCTTGTCGCACTGGGCGACCGAACCATCTGTAAAAATGATTATTCATAAGGTTTGTTAAGATTGGAAAATGGTTAATGAAAACAACAAACAGCCACATATTCACACGAAAATCAGTGAGTCTAAGTGAAAACTACCAAAGCATTTACCTAAGTAAAAAGAACATACAATTGGGTAAATTGGCATTTTCACAAGAGTAAATATGAAATTGCTTTAAAATTATCTTACAAAATAGGAGAGAAAATTTCTATAATTCAATTTTTTTTTGAAAAAATTTTATTTGGTTGCTTAATAATTGCCTATAAGAAATTGTACTTAATTTGGCTTTGCAAAGTTTAGCACATATTAGAACAGTGTTTGCAAAAGTTTGCAAAAGTGTCTATAATCGTCGTTTTTGATGAATAATGGCACAAAACTATCTGTCCTATATTTTTATTTTATTGCATTATTCCAACATAAACGCCTATAAAAAATATTTAAAGCAACATCGGATTAAATTTATTGGTAATTTTGATGTGAAAAAACAGAACTTAGAAACGCAATATAATTCTTAGTATAATCCAAAATGACCAATCACAATTTACTCGCTCAACTTGCCAATAAATTAGAGGGTGAACTCCATTATGATACCGTAATGAGAACGCTTTATGCGACGGATGCTTCGGCTTATCGTGAGATGCCGACAGCGGTGGCTATTCCTAAAACGATTGATGATATCAAGACATTAATCAACTTTGCTCGTGAGAATGGTTCATCCATTATTCCGAGAACGGCGGGAACTTCCTTAGCAGGGCAGGTTGTAGGAAATGGCATTGTGGTTGATGTGTCTAAAAATTTTACCAAAATATTAGAAGTCAATAAAGAGGAACATTGGGTACGTGTGCAACCTGGCGTTGTGCGTGATGTGCTGAATATGGAACTGAAGAAACACGGTCTTTTCTTTGGTCCTGAAACATCAACGGCAAACCGTGCCATGATTGGCGGAATGGTTGGGAATAATTCGTGTGGTTCAAATTCGGTAGTTTATGGTTCTACTCGTGAACACGTGATGGAAGTGAAAGGGATTTTAGCGGATGGTTCTGAGGTTGAATTTAAGAGTTCTAACCTTGGTGAGTTGCAGGAATTATTAGCCGTTGCCGAAAGGAAAAATGGCACGGCGACGCTTTCAGAAAAAATTTACCGAGAAATGAATGACATTTTGGTTAAACCTGAAAATCAAGCTGAAATCCGTAAAGAATTTCCAAAACCAAGCATTGAAAGACGAAATACAGGGTATGCTTTGGATATGCTTCTGAACTGCGAGCCGTTTACGGAAGGTGGAAAGCCGTTTAACTTTTGTGAATTAATAGCAGGTTCGGAAGGTACGCTTTGCTTTTTGACGGAGATAAAACTTCACGTAAACGAAATGCCACCACCAGAAATTGGTTTGGTTTGTGGGCATTTTAATACGGTTGATGAATCGCTACGAGCAAATTTAATTGCCTTGAAATATAAACCGTCGGCTTCGGAATTGATGGATCATTATATTTTGGAATGTACTAAGGCGAATAAAGAACATAGCCAAAACCGTTTCTTTGTGCAGGGCGACCCAGGAGCAATTCTGGTGGTTGAATTACGTGGAAATTCTCACGAGGAAATCGAAGCCAAAGCAATAGCTATGGAAGCAGAAATGCGGGCGGCTGGCTTAGGTTATCATTTTCCTGTGGTTTACGGAGCTGACACCAAAAAGGTTTGGGATTTGCGTAAAGCTGGTTTAGGATTACTTTCTAATCTTCCTGGGGATGAGAAAGCCGTTGCCGTTATTGAAGACACTGCGGTAGATGTGAATGATTTACCCGATTTTATCCGTGAATTCAACGAGATTTTGGATAAAAATAATCTCTATTGTGTGCATTACGCTCACGCAGGTTCGGGAGAAATTCACTTGCGACCAATCATTAATTTAAAAACGGTTGAGGGAAATAAACAATTTAGATTAATTGCCGAAGAAATTGCGACTTTGGTAAAAAAATATAAAGGTTCACTTTCGGGTGAACACGGTGACGGACGCTTACGTGGAGAATTTATCAAACAGATGGTTGGCGAACACAATTATCAGTTAATGAAGGACGTAAAACGCATTTGGGACCCGTATAATATTTTTAACCCGAATAAAGTAGTGGATACGCCTCCGATGGATACGTTTTTACGTTACACACCTGGGCAACAAACACCTGAATTTAAGACGACTTTCCGTTTTACCGACCAAGATATTTTACAGCACGCCGAACAATGTAATGGCTCGGGAGATTGCCGTAAAACACACCATTCGGGCGGAACGATGTGTCCTTCTTACATGGCCACTCGCAATGAAAAGGAAACAACCCGTGCCAGAGCCAATATTCTGAGAGAATTCTTGACTCATTCTGATAAAGCTAACCGTTTTGACCATAAAGAAATCAAGGAAGTTTTTGATTTGTGTTTGGCCTGTAAAGGTTGCAAATCGGATTGTCCATCGAATGTGGACGTAGCGAAGTTAAAAATGGAGTTTTTACACCAATACTACAAAGAAAATGGCGTACCAATTAGAAGTCGCTTAGTTGGAAATTTCTCAAAATTATCAGGTTTATTTTCATATATTCCTTGGGCTTATAATTTAGTTTTCGATACGCCTGCTTTGAGAAAAATTGCCAATAATATCGTTGGTTTTCACCCCGACAGAACGATGCCTTTATTAGCGAAGAAAACTTTTAAAAACTGGTTTAAAAGCCATGAAGGTACAAAAAATCAAAGAAAAGTATATCTCTTTGTCGATGAATTTACGAATTATAATGATGTAGAAATTGGAATTACGGCGGTGAAATTGTTGAACCGTTTGGGTTACGAGGTCATCGTACCAAATCACGTAGAATCTGGTCGTCCGCAGTTATCAAAAGGACTTTTGAATGATGCAAAAAAATTGGCAAATCGGAATGTTAGTTTATTGAAAGATGTGATTACCGCTGATATTCCATTGGTCGGAATTGAGCCTTCGGCAATCTTAACTTTCCGTGATGAATATCCTGATTTAGTAGATGAAAATTTATTGGAAGATGCTAAAAAATTAGCTAAAAATGTGTTCATGATGGAAGAGTTTTTAGCCAAAGAAATTGATGCAAAACGTATTTCTAAAAGTGCATTTACTACTGAAAAACGTTTGGTAAAATTACACGGACATTGTCAGCAGAAATCACTTTCGAGTTTAGTTCCTGCGAAGAAAAGCCTTTCATTACCAATCAATTACGAAGTTCAAATTATTCCATCGGGTTGTTGCGGAATGGCAGGTTCATTCGGTTATGAAAAAGAACATTTTGAGTTATCGAATCAGGTCGGAGAATTGGTACTTTTCCCAACCATTCGACAACAAGCAGATGACGTAATTATTGCGGCTTCTGGAACAAGTTGTCGTCATCAAATCCACGATGGAACTGGACGTACTGCCAAACACGCTGTGGAAATTTTGTTTGAAGCATTGGTATAGGAAAGTTCATGAGTTTATGAGTATTAAGTTTTATGACTTAATACTCATAAACTCATAAATTTAAAACTCATAAACTTACAATGGATATCCAATTGATACAAAATATAGTTCAAAATCCTGATTTTCAGAATCTTTGGAAACAATATGAATTTCTGGAAATCAGTGATTTAACGGAGCTATTATCAATTGGAAAAATCATTCATATTCCTAAAAATGAACACTTTTTAAAAGCAGGTGATTACACCAAAAAAGTGGGTATGATTATGACTGGTTTGATTAGATTTTACCATTTAAAAGACGGCGAAGAATATAATATTATCTTCAAACATGAACTACAAATGGTTTCGTCTTTTGAATGTATCATTCTCAATCAACCCTCATCTTATAGTTTTGAAGCCTTAGAAGATACCTCTTTAATGGTTTATGATTATGAAGAAATGGAAACATTATTTGCTAAAAATCACCAATTAGAGCGTTTTGGAAGGTATTTTATTCAGCAAGAGTTAGCTCAAGCCATAAAGTTTTACGAAGGTCATTTGTTCTATTCTCCCGAAGAACGATACTTAAAATTCATTGAGAAATATCCAAATTTAATGAATCGAGTGCCACTCAAACATTTATCTTCTTTTTTGGGAATCACACCCGTTTCATTGAGCAGAATTAGAAAACGAGTTACGGAAAATAAGCATTGATTTAAAGTAATTTAGGGGTTAGGATTTAGTTGTTAGTTGAATGGGGTAGTCCATCTATTTCCATTCAAAAGTTCAGATTAACCCTCATCGTTTTATAACTAATACCTAAATTCCAACCACTAAAACCTGTCTTCTAAAACACGAACTTATCTTTTGTAAATTTTTTCTTCAAAATTCAGAGCCAAATTTGCTTATCAATTTTAAATAATAAGCTTATGGAAACCCAACTGCCTTTCGGAATTTTTATTTTTTTAGTTAATTTTCTTCGCTATTTATTCGTAGCAGGAATTGCCTTTTTCGTTTTTTATTACGTTTTCAAAAACTCAACATCCTTCCAAAAATTACAAACTCGTTTTCCAAAATCAAGTGATTATTTGCGTGAAATAGGCTCTTCTTTCATGTCATGTGTGATTTTTGGAGTTGTTGGTTATATTGCTTATAAAACGCCATTTTATCAGTTTTCGCAAGCATACAATAATATCCACGATTATCCGATATGGTATTTTTGGCTAAGTATTTTGCTCATGGTTTTGCTACACGATGCCTATTTTTACTGGACTCACCGCCTCATTCACCACAAAACACTTTTCAAGAATTTTCATGCTCTACATCATAAATCTCACAATCCAAGTCCTTGGGCGGCTTTTGCTTTTGACCCAATGGAAGCCGTAATCAATGGCTGTTTTCAGTTTGTAATGATGCTCGTAATCCCTGCTCATTTCAATGCTGTGGCTATTTTTTACCTTATCTCAATGATGGTGAATGTTTACGGACATTTAGGCTATGAAATTTATCCAAAATGGTTCAGAGAGCATTGGTTTGGACAATGGATAAATACCTCTACCGCACATAATTATCATCATCATTACGGAAAAGGAAATTACGGTTTTTACTTTACGTTTTGGGATAAATTGATGGGAACGGAGCAATCGAAGTAAGCCATTTTAAGCGATTTACGAAAAGGCGACTAAATTCGAATATTTGGCTTTTGTATTTGTATTGGTATATAAAACAAAACTTTAAATTGCTTGGGAATCCCGTCTGAACTTGAATTTTTAGGATTAGCATGATTGTTACGGTTAAAATCCTGAAATCTATTAATCCAACAAATCTAAGTTCAGACGGGGTCGCCCAGACAAAATATTATTTTCTAAACACCACTTTCTTTAATCTATTTTTTCAGGTCTGCCTTTTCTCTTTTTACCACTTACCAACGACTTTACGTCTTCTGTCGTTTCCACAATACTTTCCACTAAATCAGGCACAAAATTCTGCATATCACGTTTTTTCTCTTGTCGGAGTCGGTCATGGTCGGGTTCTCCCAAAATATATCCAAAAGGTTTTAGGTCAGGAACGGCATCAAAAACTACTTTCAAAATAGCAATAGTGGGCAAAGAAAGAGCCATACCCGCAATTCCCCACAAAGCAGAACCTAATAACAAGGCAATAATGGCAATTAAGCCATTGATACTAATTTTTGAACCAACTACTTGAGGCGTAATAAAATTACCTTCTAAAAATTGTACAAACACAAAAACGCCTGCCACACCAACGGCATACATGGGCGAATCTTTGGTAATTAAGGCGATGATTATGGGTAAAATTGAGCCAATCAAAATACCAATAAAAGGAATTACTAATAATGCCGCCGCTAAAAAACCAAAAAATACCGCATAATCAATCCCTAAAATTAGTAAGCCAATGGTATTTAGACTGCCTACAATAATGGTAACCGTCACTAAACCAGTCAGATAACTATGAACAACTTCATAAATTTTGTTGAGAACCGCATCTATTCTTTTACGACTTATACTATGAAAGACTTTGTAGAAAAACATTTTGAAAAAGTCTCGATAATACAAAAAGAAGAACATATAAATAGGAATTAACGATAAATTCCCTAAAACACTTCCTGTTGTAGAAAGTGCCGTTGTAAAAATACTTCCTCCCGTACTCAAAAATCCAGTTCCATATTGGCGTAATCTGGCAAGTTGAGTTTTCTTTCCAATGTGAAAAATACTCTCCGCCCAACGCTGAATCTGATTGAACCACAAAGTAAATCTTTTCTCTAATTGTGGTAGCATTTCGCCAAAATCGGCAATTTGTGTGGATGCCAACCAAATGACCCCTATCATGATTGTAGTAAACAATAACATGGTAAGTGTCACCGAAAAAACACGACCTAAGCCTTTCTTTTCGAGCCAATTAGCCACAGGAAATATGGCCATCGACAAAATAACGGAGATGAAAATTGGTACGAGAATATCTTGCAAAACCATTAACCAATAAACCAAAATGGTAATTGAAATTAAGGCAAAGGCAAGTTTTCCGATGAAGGGTAGTTTATAATTCATTTTATTTGTTGATGAGTTTGCCTACAAATTTATTAGAATATTATTTGGCTTTTCTGCCCAAAGAATATCTTCCCAAAATCGGAAAATGGTCAGAAAATGAAACACTCCGAAAGGTTTTAAAATCAAGTACATTAATTTGTTCTGAACAAAACTGATTGTCAATTCTCACTAATCTTGGGCTACGATTTAGGGTAAATCCAAAGCCATTTCCAGCTTCTTCAAAGGCATTTTTCAATCGGTCACGAATACTTCCGTAGGCATTTCCGTAAGGTGTTTCGTTAAAATCTCCACATAAAATTACTGGATAAGGACTTTCATCAATCATTTTTTCCACCAATTTTATCTCTTCTCCATGTTTTTGGAAACCCATTTTTAAAGACGATATGATTCCCTTTCCTTCCTTTTTAGCTTCTTCGTAATCCTTACCCTTCACGTCACTTACAACTCTGTTCACTCTGATTCCCATTGATTGCAACTGAATATTAATAACTCTGATGGTATCGTTTTTTCGAGCAATGTCGGCTACTAAATAACCATTAGCATTTCGCCGTCCGAAAACCTTTCCTTCGTGATGAATAATTGGGTAAATGGAAAAAATAATGAGCCCAACTAAGCCTTGATTTCCTCTATCACTATTACTCACCATGTACGGATTCTCCTTTTGCATTAAAGATATTGTCCGAAATCTTTTATCACTTTCTAAGTTATAAAACTCTTGAAAACATTTTACATCTGCCTCATAATCAGCCGAGTAATTAATTAAATTAGTAGCTTTTACTTTATCTCCTGTAAATTCATCGCCACAAAAGCTAAACACATTATAACTAAAAACAGACAAAGAATTTTCGCTTTTTTGAGGGTCTTTAAAAACAATGGTACGTTTAATAAATGGATAACCCAAACATAAAATCAGGATTGGTAAAATAGCTCTGGAAGGACGAATAAACAGCCACATAAATGCAATAATAAAACACCCTAACATCGCAAATGGGAGCGTCATCATGATAAATCCTGCCGACCAATGTTCAATCACGAGCGTATATGACAACAAGTAGGTCACGAGTGTATATATGCAAACTGGCAGACTACTAAGCCAAAGTAAGGAAGTGGCAATTTTCTTAAACATAATAATATCAAAACGATGAGTTTAAACAAAAGTACGAAGTTTCCTGAATTTTATTTCCTTAATAAATTGTATCCTTGAGAAATAATCTCTAATTTTGCATTCCGTTTCAGAAAATACTGAAAATCAAGTCTATTACATCGCTACCAAAGCGATTTTACATAACAAAA
>JAAFIU010000347.1 GCA_013298805.1 Cytophagales bacterium
TACCATCACGGTCAATAAATAATATTTTTTTCATAAAATAAACTTAACTGCCATTCAGCAGAAATGGACTACAAAATTAGCGTTTGAAGTGTAGATAATTGCGTTTTTATTAAAATTTTAAAGGATTGCTTTAAGATTGAATGATAAAATTGAGTGGATTTTATAGAATTGATTGTAATTTTGAATAATGATTAAGAATTTAAAAAATTGAGTATGAATTTATTTGGAGAGTTAAAAGAGCTATTATTAGGTGACATTGCAAACAAAGCCGCCAATCTACTTGGAGAAAAAGAAGATAAAGTAAAAACAGCAATTGAAGGGTTGATTCCAACGTTTGTGGGAGGATTGATGAAAAGGGCTTCAAACGAAGCAGGGGCTACTACCCTACTAAATGTAGTAAAAAAAGGCAACCATGATGGAAGTATTATTGAGCAATTAGGCAATTTGGTTAACAATAAAGAGCATTTTGCTCAAATTGTAGAAAAAGGAAATGGATTGGTAAGTATGCTTTTACCTGATAAAAAGAGTTCAATCGCAACAATGATTTCTCAATTTGCGGGTGTACGAAATTCGTCAGCAACCTCTCTTTTATCAATTGTAGCCCCTGTTGTTGTAGGAAAATTGGGAAAAATGGTAATTTCTCAGAATTTAGACAAAGTAGGTTTAGCTAACATTTTATTAGAGCAAAGAAGTATTCTCTTAGACGAAACTCCTGAGAATCTACAAACTAAAATGATTGATGTATTAGGTTTAAGCACTTTCTTGAGTGAGGAAATAAAACCTGTACAATTTGCATCGGGCGGTATCAAGGCTAATGGTGTGCCAACAACAGAAATAAACAAACCAGTAGAACACCGAGCAGTAACGTATTCTAATAAAGATTATGAAGGCGAAGAGGGAGGAGGAATGGCAATCCCCAAATGGCTTCTTCCAACAGTATTGATTGCAACAGTTTTGGGTGGAATTGGGTATTTTGCCGCTACTTACAACTGGAGCAGTTTGAGTTCGTCAAATGTTGAAGTTGATACTACTCAATTAGAACAAGTGACCAATGCTACAATTGACACTACGAATTTAACAAAAGATACGGCAACCGTTAAAATAGATTCAAGCGTGGCAGTTCCGTCAACAACCGCTATTGGAGTGAGTTTACCTAATGGACAAAAAATTGATTTAGCGGAAGGTTCTTTTAACTATAAATTCGCTAAATATTTGACAGATAGTAGTGCAAAAGTAAATCAATCATTCACTTTTGATAATCTTAATTTTGAACCTAATACAAATATCTTAGTAGCAGGCTCAGATAAAACGGTTCAAGATTTAGCAAAAATCATGACTGCTTATCCACGTGTGCAAGTTAAATTGATTGGCTATACCGATAACACTGGCGACTCTTTGGTGAACCGTAAATTGTCATTCAAACGTGCTTTTGCCGTAAAGAATTTATTGATTGCCAACGGAATTAAAGATTTAAGAATTGATTTTGTGGGCAAAGGTGCTTCAAATCCAATTGCTACCAATGCAACGGTAGAAGGAAAAGCCAAAAACCGCAGAATCGAAATGAAGGTTGTAAAAAAATAGTCTTTTAGGTAGCACAGGTTTCTAACCTGTCACAAAGGTTAAAGGTCTATAAGTCGTAAATCTCTGGAAGATTTCTCACGACTTATAGACCTTTTTTTAAGTAGTTCGGTAAGGAGCTGATTATCAAAAATTGTTTTGTGCAGTTTTGCCAGCTTACCTTTTGAAAATATACTTAATTCTTCTTCGCTTTCTCTCTAACAATTTCTACCTTGAAAGGCGGGTTATCAGAAACATCTAAAAGCATATTTACTACACTTTTTAACTTCCCAAAAAAACTTTTCGGTTTATTCGTAGAATCCGCCGATTTATCTTCATTACGTACAAAACGTATTTTTAATTTTCCTTTCGGATTATCAGCCAACATATCGTATTGATATTCATCTATTTGTATTTGACAAATTGGGTCAATAATCTTCTTGGCATCAGCCTTAAATTGGGTTAAAAACAGGGCAATTAGGATGAAGGTTGCCTTTTTTCTCATAGAACAGTGGGGATTTATAATGAATGTGTTTAAAGATAAATTAGAGATTAAAGATAAAAAAAAACCGTAAGATTGAATCAGAAAATGAAACAATCTTACGGTTAAGTAAGGAATATAATTCAGAATTATGAAGAAGCTACGCTTTAATTCTAACTCGGTTAAAATATTTATATAATTTTTGCATTGTTTTTTCTACGTCTTTGTCTGTCTCAAGCATATCACTAATAGTTTGCACAGCGTGAATGACGGTACTATGGTCACGACCTCCGAAGTGATAACCAATTGATTTTAATGGCAAATTCGTAAATTCTTTCATTAAATACATGGCAACTTGTCTTGGAAAAACAGTTTCTTTCTTACGACTTTTACTTTTCAAGTCGCTCATATTTACTTCAAAATGATGCGTAACAGCGTCTAAAATGGTATCAACGGTTACTTCTTTTTCGTTATCAACAACGATATTTTTTAAGGTAGCACGAGCCAAATCCATATCAATTTCTTTGCTATTAAAAGAAGCATGAGCCATTAAAGATACAATTACACCCTCCAATTCACGGACATTTGTATCAATACTATGCGCTAAATATTCAATAACTTTATCTTCAATATAGATTCCGTCAGCTTGTAATTTCTTTTGAATAATAGCAATACGAGTCTCAAAATCAGGCTGTTGTACATCAGCCGTAAGTCCCCACTTAAATCTTGAAAGTAATCTATCTTGCATTCCTGCCAATTCTCTTGGAGGTCTGTCAGACGACATAATAATTTGCTTTCCTGATTGATGTAAATGGTTAAAAATATGGAAGAAAGATTCTTGGGTTTTTTCTTTTCCAGCCAAAAACTGAACGTCATCAATAATTAAAACATCTACCTGCATATAAAAATTAGTAAATGCTTGAAGCGTATTGTTTTTGATGGCATTAATAAATTGATTACAGAATTTTTCAGAGGTTACATACAAAACGAACTTGTTAGCGTATGTATTTTTGATATAATTTCCAATTGCCTGAATCAAGTGTGTTTTGCCAAGCCCAACACTTCCGTAAATCATCAAAGGGTTAAACGAAGTAACTCCAGGGCGTTGAGCAACTGCCAAACCTGCCGAGCGACCCAAACGGTTACAATCTCCTTCTACAAAATTATCAAATGTATAATGTGGATTTAGATATGAATCTAAATCTAATGAATCTAAATCTTTTAACTGAAATGGACTTTCATAAACTGTTGGTTCTGGTCTTTTTTGAGCTTGTACAGGAACTGTTGGTTTTTGATTTGGAACATTATAAGCAATTGGTGGATTTTTTTTGTCGCCTTTATCCACAATTATTGAATATTCCAACATTCCGTTTCTACCCATTGAGTAGTCTATTGCCTTGCGTAATACATGGATATAATTCTCCTCAAGCCACTCATAGAAGAATTGGCTTGGTACTTGAATCGAGAGCGTTTGATTAGTTACTTTTAAGGGTACGATGGGTTCAAACCAAGTTTTATAACTTTGCTCATTTATCTCTTTATGTATAACTTCAAGACATTTAATCCAGATTTGTCTTGCATCTGGTTGATAAGTAGGGTACATGGTATTTTCTGAAATGGCGGTACTGGACAAGGGAGTGGTTCAAATATCTGATTCTCAATCAATTGACGACTTTAGCAGAAAAATGCAAATATCTTCTTTCCAGTAGAGAACAAAAATAGCACTTTTTTTGGTCGTGATGAACCAAAATTTTTCATTTTTTTCTAAAATTGGAAAGTTGAAATACAACGTTAATAATACTTCTTAGAATAATACAACAGTAAGGGCGTAAATAGTAACTTTAAGGGATTATTTGTTAAAAATAATCTAAAATGTTATTTTTAATTAACTTTGAAAAATTAAAATATAATTTTAAAGAATTCTATGAAAAATCAACTCTTCCAAAATTTTGTAACCCATACGCAAGAGCAATGGAAACAACAAGTTACCAAAGACTTGAAAGGCAAAGATTTTGATAAAACACTTACTTGGCTGATTGATAAAAATTCTAAAATTTCAAGCTATGCAGATAGCCAGAATATCAATAATTTGCCTTTAAAAATTGTACAACAAACTCAATTTCAAGGTTTTGTAAAAAATTGGAGCAATCG
>JAAFIU010000214.1 GCA_013298805.1 Cytophagales bacterium
TTCCTTGCATTGAAATAGCTGTAATAGGTTTACAATCAACAACTTGATGCCAACGCAAAACATCTGTTTCGTTTCCATCGGTACGTCCTTGCCAGTTGGTTTTGTTGGGGTGTTGGTACATGGTGTTCTCTCAAACATTATAGATTTTTATTGTCATTTTATTTTGTATTTAATACAAATTTTGTTACTTAAAATTAATTTTGAGTAAGCATCTTCACACCTAAAATATGTTTACACACTCCCCTACTGCCTTGGTTATTCGTAAACCATTTACAAGTACAACGTGCCGATTGCTCATCAATGACTACCCTGTGTTTTGCTCCATCGCTACTTTTCACTTGTGCTTCAATAAGTTGGGGTGTATTGGTGATAATTTGAATACTATCGTCTGAAACTAACTTTTGGGCATTTTTTAATCGTGGATTTAAACTAAGTATTCGCTCTATTTTGAAGGGTAGGCGACGATAAAAGTGCTGATTTTCAAGTAAATCGAAACCTAACATACCGATACTGGCTAAGTTGGCAGTAAGGCTATCTACTGAATCGAATGATATGTCATGTTCAATTGCCAACATAGATGCTTGAAACAACTCATTGGGTTTGAGGGTGTTATTTAACCCATAAATCCATTCAAGGGGTATCTCTGTAATGAGGTGTTCAATAGCTTTGCCTTCACCAGAAAAGCCACGATAAGCATCTGCCGAAAATGCCATTGTAAAACGTAAACCTGCAAGGATAATAACAAAAGCAACCGCCTGTTGGTCTTCGCTCTGGTATATTTTCAGTGTATCAATAAACGGAAATAATCCTTCTAATAGTCGCAAACGATGAGCCGAACCAACTCTTACCGAATTAGGGCTTTGTAAGGGCGAAAACATAAACTTAGCGGCTCTATTTACAATAAACAAATCTCCTTTTACTTGCGATTTAGGTAAAGATTGAAACAATTGAATGGTATTTATTTTATTCAATTCGTACTTCAATTCCATTTCGCTTAAAAAATGTTGGACTGAAGTTAGCCCTTTTATCCAGCGATTGGGTAACGAAACATTCTTTTCGGTTTGCTTTCCCTTCGAGGTACTTATCGAAACCTCTTTGCTACCAACCGAAAGCACCATGTTTTCAGTTTTTTTAACAGCATTAAGGGCATTTATCATCGGTTCGTTAAAATCTACATTGGTTGTGCCACTTGCCAAAAACTCACCATCCAAATGCTGTGGCATGAGGTCGAGGCGAGCATATACTCCGTTACAACTCGAAAAACCTTCAAACCGAATCTGCTCATTTCCTGCTGTAACAATGGGGTCTCGTAGTGCTGCTAATTCTTGGGCTGTCAGTGCAAAACGAGAACGAACAGTTTTTGAAATGGTAGCCAAACATTTGGCAATGAGATAAGGCTCAGTGAGCCTACCCCAAAAGAAACAAGGAACTTGATTGATTTCCTCTATTTCGGTATGGTGAGATAAAGTAACGCCAATGTCATTTCCGTTATGTATAATTGCTGATGGTACTGAGTAGCCATAAGTAGCTTCTAATATTTCTGCCATTCGTAAAATGATGGTTTATTGTTTAGTAATATCTGACACAATTTTTTTCAAAGTTCCATTGGTTTTCCATTTTTCAAAACTTTGTATGGCAACTTTCGATGGCTTTAACTTTGTTTTGTTAAGAATATCATACCATATTTCCATAACTTTTTTGGTGTTCTTTGGTATTTCGTCATACTGAGCAATATCAATAAGCATTGATTCGAGGAGTTGATGTAAAGCAAGATTATGTTTATGGCTAATATCTTTAATTACTACTATTACATCCAGTAATCGTTGAATTGCCCCCCATTGTTTATTGATAAGATAAGCTAATTGCTGTGACAGTTGAAGAATATCTAAACTACTATTATCAATATGTACTATCAAAACCTCGGCGGTTAAAGCCCTCACCATTTTGTTTTCGGCAAAAGATGTACAAGCCATGAAAAAGCTTGCATACTGCAAAACAGGAAATGACGGATTGTGCATGAGTGTTAATGCCCCTGTTGCAGACTCTGTATTACTGAAATGACCAATATGAATCAAGGTTAATAATAAAGATTCAGTGTATTGAGGCATTAAACTTTCGTAAATACGAACATCATATTTGTCGAAAGATATGTATGTATCATTCTCTTTTTTCTTAAAAATGTCATTACTGTAATAGAATACAGTATTTTCTCGTTGAAATTCAGGCAATTCCACCTGTATTTCTTTCCATACAGAAACTTCCTTGTTCCAAGTATATTTTTTTTGCAGTGTTACTACTTGTGGTATTTCATTCAATGGTTTTGCTACATTGGGCGTATTTTTTAATAGACTTGAATGCTCAAAACAAGTAAAAGTATGCTCTGGAAAGCGAATTCGAGCAACCAATGCCCAAAACGATTTCATAATCAGTGATTTCAGCGATTTACCATCTCCTTCAAGTAAATGCGTGAAACCTATCTTAGGTTTGATGGATAGTTCATCCATTATTTTGTTTAAGATAGATTCTTGTATTTCATTAACAGCAATATCCAAACGTTGAAGAGCTTCTTGTTCAGTATCTACCCATAAAAACGGAATAGGTTTGCCAAATTGGGGTCAATAGATGCCAATAATGGTTCAATGTTTTGGGAAGGATTGGGTAAAGCTCTTGATATAGCAATGGCTAAATCAGAGGTATTCATCAATACATTTTTTGACTGATATTGGGCAATGCGTTGCATCAATACCGAAGCATCTATCCAATAAGGCTCATGTGTAGGCAGACTTAATAAACAAAGATTTTGTTGTTTACTGTACAAATTAAAGGCAAAAGCAATAAGATTGTTTTTTATTTTGATATTTTTAGACCTATATGTATCGTAACTTTTAGCTATTTCAAACTTTTGCTTTTTTTCATATAAGGTTTGTATTAAGAATAAATTTTCATAGTGACGGGTATAACCAATTTTATTTTCTATCTGTTTTCTATATACTTTGAGTTGAGCATCTGCATCTACAGGAAAAGTGATTTCTTGGCTCATTATGAGGCTCATCAATACCTCAAAATCAATAGGATTTTCAGAAGAAATGACTTTACCTATCCAAAACATAAAATCGTTCCAAGTAGCAGGTACTTCGATTGGCAAATAGTTGCTGAGTTGTGGTTTTTGAGTTGGGATACATTGGTATTGGGTATCTGTTTCTATGCTTGCTTCTGTGGATGAGTTATCAGGTATATCTAACCATTTAGACAAATTTGTGGCAATATTACCTAACACTTGTGGCTGATAAGTTTGTAGGAAAGATGCCAGTTCAACATCGTCAGTCGAGGCATATTTCAGAATGAGTTGTGTTGCTTTGTCTTGTAAAGTCAAATCATTTACACAATAGACATCAGCAATATTACACAAAATACGTTCTCTATTGAGGCTGTTGGCTTTTAGGTATTTGTCAAAAATACCCAAAACGGTTTTAATGCTTGTCTTACATTCGCTATTGGTCATTACTGTTTGCACCCACTCTACAAATTCTTCTTGCTGAAAAGATTTTTCAATGGCAATGCTTTTCAGCGTATTTACAGCAAAATTGACTACATTTTTATTTGCCACAGGCAATATTGCAAACAAATGTGATTGCAAATGAAGTAATTCTTCGGTAGTAGGTTTTGCCTCTTCAAATTGTTTTCTGAAAAACTGTAACAGGTTCCCATTCCAGTTTTTTGATTGCATACTCAGGCAATTTTCAAAAAAATGTAGCCTATCCAATACACCTTCTTGCAAGGCTTGTTCAATTATTTCTTTCCAAAGAACACGACCATGCCCTTCATTATTTTTACCAGTTCTTACCCATTCGTTACAATGATGTAAATTTGTTTCATACTCAAAAATGAGGGGTAAATCACGTTTGAGAGCTATGTCATCTCCAAAAATTTCTTGTTTATAAAAATTCCCTGCATTGCCTTCTCCAACCTTTTGTTCAAGTTGATACAGATTTAATCTGGTTAATACTTGGACAAAAAGTTCAGGTATGTACTCAATAAGCCCTTCATTTTCTAATAATCTTACTTGCGAATAGGAAATATAAGCACCTTCATGTTTCTGTAAATGGGTATTCAAATAATCAGTAAGCCACGAAGGCTTTGTCCATCTGATGAGTTCAAAATTAGTGGGAATATGAGAATTAGCTATTATTTCAAAAGTATAATCCCACGACTTTATACCCTCCTTATCCATCATGGCAAAGGCACTTGCATTAATAATGTATTGCTGGCGACGAGTACCTCTATATCCCCATTCCCCATAGTCATTTTTCTTATTGGGGTCTCGTGGTCTCAATTCAACATAAGTCGTATAGTGTTTTTTCAATTTCCGAAGGTGTTTTCGGAAATCTTCTACATACTTACGCTCAATTTTTCGTAAGAATGGCAAAAGCAGAAAGTTATCTTGAACTTCTATGATTTTTTCAAAATAGGTAACAATATCATCAAAAGACAGAATAGATAATGATTCAATTTCTTGTTGTAACAAAGCAGATGATTCAGTAGAAACTTCTTTCCATGTTGAGTTTTTCGTCTTTTTTAGCCCCGACATTTTAGCATCTACATAAGAAAGAGCTTTGTCATAGCTTTCAAATTGTTTAGCTTCTACATAATAGTTTTGTCTGAAAATCAATACATTATCTATTATTTCAAAAGATACATCACCATTTTCTTTGTCAGTAAATTGCTTGTAATATTGCCTATTCATACTATAAAGTTAGTTTTTGTTGTTAAGTACGAGTAAAAATTAAATTGACAATAAAATCTATAAGGTTTATACGGTTTTATAAGGTTTAAGTTTTCCTTGATGATATAAAATTTCACGATAGTCATCACAAGCATACACTTGTAAATCGGGTTTATAATTTGGGATTATTTTGCCTATATTATTGATATTCAAAGCTTTTGAAGCTCTGAATGTTAGCCCTGCCAATACTTCTGCTGTACTTAGTTTTTGATAAGTTGCCAAAATTGCCGCTTGCGTCAGTAAATCGCCCATTGGTGCAGAGCCTGGATTATAGTCGGAGGCAATAGCCAAACACGCTCCAGCATCAAGAAGTTTTCGGGCAGGTGCAAAAGGCTCTCCTAAACCAATAGATGCCCCAGGTAACACCACCGCCACAGTTTCTGAATTTGCCAAAACTTCAATTTCTTTTTCGGTACTTGCCTCTAAATGGTCTGCGGATAAAGCTCCCAACTCGACGGCAAGCGTGGCACTTCCTGCCGTAAATTGGTCGGCATGAACTGTGATGTCAAAGCCCAAATCTTTTACTTTTTGAAGGTATAATTTGCTTTCTGCTATGTCAAAAGCCGATTTTTCAATAAAAATATCTACTCTATGACTCAATGCTTCGGTTTTGATTAGGGGTAGCAATTCATTCAAAATCCAATTAAGATAATCGCTATTTGTTCCCTCAAAACCTTTGGGTTTTATATGTGCCGCCAAACAAGTTGAAATGATGTTTGCATTAGTATTTGCTTTAACACGCTGAATAACCCGAAGCATTTTTAGCTCATTTTCGAGGTCTAAGCCATAACCACTTTTTATTTCAATGGTTTTTATTCCTTCTTTAACAAATTGATTTACTCGGTCGAGTGTCAAATTATACAAGTTTTCGGAAGAACACGCACGAGTTTTTTGGACACTACTCCAAATTCCGCCACCTGCTGCGGCAATTTCTAAATAGGTTTTTCCCGCATTTCGAGCGGCAAAATCATTGGCTCTGCTTCCTGCAAAGCAAGTATGAGTATGACAATCAACAAAGCTGGGTAACAAAACGCTTGGCTTTGTTACTTCATCTACAAGCACTTTTGGATATTTCTTTACCAATGCTTCAAAATTCCCAACTTCAAGAATAAGGTCATTTTCTATTAAAACACCGCCATTTTCGATAATTTCTAAGGCATTATCTTTTATTGCTCCTTTGAGGGACAAATGGTTAAGCGTAATAATCTGAGCAAAAGAACCGAGTATTTTCATAAAACAAAACAGACCTATAAGGTTTTTGAAACCTTATAGGTCTAAATTAAAATTACCAAACTTTCAAACCAAACTTATCAGCCCAATGAGCGGCTTTTTCGTAGCCTGCGTCGTTGTGGCGGAAAACACCCATAGCAGGGTCGTTGTATAATACACGTTTCAGACATTCCTCTGCACGAGAACTACCATCTGCCAAAACTACCATACCTGCGTGTTGCGAGTAGCCCATGCCTACGCCGCCGCCATGATGAAACGATACCCATGTAGCTCCGCCTGCGGTATTCGACATCAAGTTGAGCAATGTCCAGTCAGATACGGCATCTGAGCCATCTAACATAGATTCGGTTTCACGGTTGGGCGATGCCACCGAACCACAATCTAAATGGTCTCTGCCTATCACAATAGGTGCTTTTACTTTGCCCGTTTTTACTAAGTCATTAAATATCAGCCCTGCTTTTTCACGCTCGCCCATACCAAGCCAACAAATTCGAGCAGGTAAGCCTTGAAATGCTACTTTTTCTTGGGCTTCGCTCAACCAACGAATCAAACCTTCGTTTTCTGGAAAAGCCGCAATCAGTGCTTCGTCGGTTACTCTAATATCGTCGGGGTCGCCAGATAAAGCTACCCAACGGAAAGGTCCTTTTCCTTCACAAAATAGCTGACGAATATAAGCTGGTGTAAATCCAGGGAAATTGAACGCATTAGCTTCACCTCCTTGACGAGCAAATTCTCTTAAATTATTGCCATAATCAAATACGATTGAGCCATTTTTTTGCATTTCGAGCATAAAACCAACATGACGAGCCATGCTTTTCAGAGATAATTCTTCGTATTTGGCAGGATTTTCTTTTCTTAAAACCAATGCCTCCGCCAACGTCATGCCATTTGGCACATAACCATTTAGTGGGTCGTGGGCAGAAGTTTGGTCGGTTACAATTTCAGGAATAATATTATCAGCCAATAGTTTTTCTAATACATTGCCAATATCGCCGACTAAACCTACCGAAAGATTTTCGCCTTTTGATTTCGCTTCTAAAACCCATGCTTTGGCTTCGTCGTAGCTATCAGTCATGCGGTCGATATAGCGAGTTTCTAAGCGTTTTTGAATGCGAGTGGGGTCAATATCCACACCCAAAAAAGTTGCTCCTGCCATGGTAGCTGCCAATGGTTGAGCTCCGCCCATGCCACCCAATCCGCCAGTTACCAAGAGTTTTCCACGCAAATCTCCAGCAAAATGCTGTCTGCCACATTCCATAAATGTTTCATACGTGCCTTGCAAAATACCTTGTGTGCCAATATAAATCCAACTTCCTGCCGTCATTTGTCCATACATCATCAAACCTTTTTCTCGCAATTCATTAAAATGCTCCCATGTTGCCCATTTCGGCACTAAATTGCTATTGGCAATCAATACCCTCGGAGCTTGTGGATGTGTACGTACAATGCCCACAGGCTTGCCTGATTGCACCAAAAGCGAATGGTATTCGTCTAATTCGAGCAAAATTTCAATGATTTTTTGCAAAGATTCACGATTACGAGCGGCTTGTCCAATACCGCCATATACCACCAATTCGGCAGGATTTTCGGCAACTTCGGCATCCAAATTATTCAATAACATGCGTAAAGGAGCTTCTGTTTGCCACGATTTTGCGTGTAAAGTTGTTCCTCTCGGAG
>JAAFIU010000200.1 GCA_013298805.1 Cytophagales bacterium
AGATTTATCGGGTTAATACAGGGAATTTATTACTTAGCTTCTAAAATTTCAGCTTTTCTATCTAAATACATTTGTCCGTTACGAGTTCCCAATTCTTCTGTTGTAATAACGATTTTTCTGACAAATGATTCGTAAGTGGTCGTTATAGACAGTGTGTATAGACCATCCTCTAACCTTTCAAGGTTAAGGAGCATGGCGTAACTTGGTCGGCGGTGAAAAGTGTCATCTTGAAAAAGTTGACCTTGCTGGTTTCTTAAATTAACATTTAAGAATTCTTGTCCAGGATTATTGATAATAACATTGAAATTAAGACTACTGAAAGCCTCCTGATTGATGATAATTTGAAATATGTTTTTTCCGTTTTTATCTATTTTAGGACGTTCATCACGTATTGATAAATACTGAGCCGAAACAGCTATCGTCACAAACATGAACCCCGTAATTAAAATAGACCTAATAATGCTATTTTTCATTTTTTATGCTGTTTTAGGAGTACAATAAACTCTTAGGCGAAAACTCAAAAAACAGTAATTATTTATATTTTAATACAATAAAATAGTTGATATGTTGTTACTTTTATCAAAATTAGTAATTTAAAAAACGATAAAACATCTAAATTATGAAAAAACTAACGTGTATCTCAATTCTACTATTAATGACTTTTATCGCTCATTCCCAAAGTTCTTATATTTCTCCTCAAGCATGGCTGCAAGATAATACTGGAAAGTTAATTACCTCTAATAATTATACAGATGTAGATGGAAGCCCCTATTATCCAATTCACTGGGTTGAAGGAAATATTGAATTAAAAACGGGGAAAACACTTCCATATAATGCACTGAGGTTAAATCTGATTACGGGAAATGTGGAATTTAAGTATAATGATAAAGCTTATGATGTGGTAAATCCGATTAATGGTTTCAATCTTGGAACTATGAAATTCAAGAATGGTTTTGAAGCAATTGATAAGCAAAACAATGACACCTTTTACCAAGTTTTGTACGATGGGAAACAAAAAATACTCTGTTATAAAATTGCAGTTATTTATTTAGATGCCCCGTATAATTCAGCTACTAAAACTAAAAAAATTGATTTAACGGAAAAATATTATTTCCAAAAAATTGATGGCAAATTATATCCACTTAAAAAAAATCTTAAAGAATTATTGAGTTTGATTGGCGATAAATCAAATCAGGTTGATGATTTCTGTAAAAAAGAAAATATTAAATTAAGAAACTGGGATGAAGCGGTGAAAGTGATGGAATACGTAGATGGTTTGGCTAAAAATTAGCCTTCATAAAAAAGAGCCCGTACTGAATATTCAAAACGGACTCTTTTTATTTTATCGCTTCATCAAATTCTTCATGTTGGGCATTTTCATTTTGCCGTCTTGCACATTATTCATCATACGCATCATTTTACGCATTCCGTCAAATTGTTTCAAGAGATTGTTTAATTCTGTAACGCTTGTTCCTGAGCCTTCTGCAATACGTTTCTTGCGTGACATATCTAAAATCTCTGGCTTCTGACGCTCTTTTGGAGTCATTGATTGAATAATTGCTTCAATAGATTTGAAAGCATCATCGGGTACATCAACGTCTTTCACCGCTTGCGACATTCCTGGAACCATACCCATCAAATCTTTCAAATTACCCATTTTCTTGATTTGCTGTAATTGTGCGTAGAAGTCTTCAAACGTAAATTGATTCTGACGAATTTTCTTGTTGATACGTTCCGATTCTTCTTCGTCAAATGCCATTTGAGCTCTTTCTACCAAACTCAAAACGTCACCCATTCCCAAAATACGGCTTGCCATACGGTCAGGATAGAATTGGTCAAGAGCATCCATTTTCTCACCCGTCGAAATAAACTTGATTGGCTTATCTACAATATGACGAATAGAAAGGGCTGCACCACCACGAGCGTCACCGTCTAATTTGGTGAGGACAACCCCATCAAAGTTCAAGCGTTCGTTGAAGGTTTTAGCAGTGTTTACGGCATCCTGACCAGTCATTGAATCCACCACAAATAGAATCTCAGAAGGTTTGATGGCATCTTTTACGGCTGCAATTTCGTTCATCATCGCCTCATCAACTGCCAAACGTCCAGCAGTATCCACGATGATTACACGCTTGCCCATTTTACGCCCATACGCTAAGGCATTTTGAGCAATTTCAACGGCATTTTTATTTTCTGGCTCGGCGTAAACATCCACACCCACTTGTTCTCCAAGCACTTTCAACTGGTCAATTGCCGCAGGACGGTAAATATCACAGGCAACTAAAAGGACGTTACGACCACTTTTTTTGAGGTATTGGGCTAATTTTCCCGAGAAAGTTGTCTTTCCAGAACCTTGCAAACCCGCAATCAAAATAACGGCGGGGTCTGGTTTAAGATTAATAGCTTGCACAGACGAACCCATTAATTTAACGAGTTCTTCGTGAACAATTTTCACTAACATTTGCCCTGGGTCAACGGCAATCAAGATTTTTTGTCCCATTGCCTCTTCCTTGATACGGTCAGTGATTTCTTTGGCAACTTTATAGTTAACATCGGCATCCATCAAAGCCTTACGGATTTCTTTGATGGTACTGGCTACGTTTACGTCGGTGATACGTCCCTTGCCTTTAAGGGTACGCATTGCGGTGGTAATTTTACTGCTTAAATTTTCAAACATTACGTAATATATTTATTTCAATAATTCTGTTAAAACCTTATTTGTCAATCGTTTATCAAAAATTGCTTTGACGGGTATTTTAAAGTTTTTGATGGCAACGCTTTCAATGTTTCCGTCTTTGCCTTTAAAAAGTAATTCATATTTTTTATGACTCAAAACGTACTGTTCAATGGTTTGTTTTGTTGGGTCAATTATCCAATATTCCTTTACGCCATGAGCTTCATAATCTTCGTACTTTATCGTTCTGTCTGTGTTTGCTGTTGATTTTGAAAGAACTTCAACGACAAAGTCTGGAGCAGGAAATTTCATTTGGTCTTCCGTAAAATTCTTTGCTTTTGATTGTTTCCAAAAACATACATCGGGTTCATAGTCGTTGCGGGTTAGAGAGACTAATATTTTCTCAATACCAACCCAACCCAAGTCATGTTCAATAGCAAAAATATCTAACAACTTATAAATATTACCCGTTGCATCATTGTGTTTCAATTTTACAGGTGAATGGAAAATAATTTCACCATTGATGAATTCCATTTTACGGTTTTCTTCAATAATCTCGTAAAAATGCTTACGCAGTTCTTGTTCCTTCTCCAAAGCATCTTGAAGGCGTTGTAAAACTACAAAAGCGTGAGGCATCGCTAAGATGCCTTTCTGAATTTCGGCGATACTCATATTGAAAATAATTGAGTTTACAACAAAGGTACAAAATAAAGTCTAAACGGTTTTTTGCTTGTAGGTTCTAATTTACCTAAATTTCAAGCATGAAATCACTGCAAAGTCTTAAAATTATTAGCATTTTATATTTATTGATTCCGTCAATTTTATTTTTACTCACTTGGATTCACCTTTGGATGGGTATTCCGTGTGTGCTTTTTATTGCTTTTTATACTTGGAAAACCGTTTTTCAAACCCCTTTTGAACAACAAACGGAGATTTTAACGCTTCAAAATATTTTGCTGAGTATCGTTTTATCGATTGGCTTAAATTTTATTTTGGGTATTGGGGAGTTTCGCTCACAAACCTATGATTTTCAGGCAAATAATTTTAAATATTATGATTTAATAACCAATGATTTACCCGTTTATTACGCTAAACAACAGACTTATCTTTGTTATTACACGGGTTATTATTTGCCTTCGGCTTTATTTGCAAAGGTTTTTGGATTGGCAACTTGTAGGTATATTTCCTTCGTTTGGGGTGTATTGGGTTTGGCTATCGTTTTTACGTGGATTACTACTTTTAACCCTAAAAAAGCATATACGCTTTTACTTATCGTTTTATCGTTTTCCAATGCTTGGTTGGTCGTTAAACTACTCATGAATTTTGAATATTTCCAAGAATACCTCCAGCCGTATTATTATCAACTCAATCAGTTTAAGCTCATTACCCAGTCATTGGTAAAAAACTACGCATGGGCAACACAACATACCTTGCCTGCGTGTCTGGGGGCGTGTATCGTGATTGATGATTTTAATAAAAAGTCTTCTGAAGGTGACTTAAAACTGTTGCTACTGATGTTACTTTCAACGATGTTTTGGAGTCCTTTAACTACGATTGGCTTGTTTCCTTTTGTGGGAATGAGGTTCTTAATGAACTTAAAAAATGTCTTTTCTATTTCCAAAATGCAGGATTTAGGTTTGATGATATTGCTTGTTTCTACATTCTCTCCGCTGATACTCTATTTTGTTAGTACGGAAGGCGTTCATGCTAATAATACTGAATTTATTTGGCAAACAGGTGTTTCGGGCTGGGTATTTTTCTATGGACTTTATGTTTTTTGTAACTTTATTGGATGGGGAATTGTCTTACATTATTATAAAAATTCAGCCCAATTATTATGGAAAATTGCGGTAGTTTTTCCCTGTGTAATCGCTATTTATAGAATCGGAATTTATAACGATTTTAATATTAGAGCTTCTTTTCCTTCCTTTTTTATACTGTCTATTTTAGTGGGAGTTTCGGTGGTAGAACGCCTGAAATGGAAGTCGGTATCAGGAATGGGCATTTTACTGATTATTTTCATGAATGCCTTTCCAAATATTAATCAGATTAAAAAAGGGATTTTATCTAATGAACCGCTTACAACTATCGAAAAGCCATTTATTCTGAATGCCCACAATATGCTTGAATTTCAACGAGTTGCCTACGGGGATGAATCAGCGGTGTTGGAATATTCTTTGAAAAAAGATTCTATTTTTGAACGGTATTTTTTGAAAAAATGATGAAGGCAAGGAAGAGACAAGGGAGAAATGAAGAAAAGGAGGAATGGAGACAGTAGGCAAGGAGACTGTGTCCTTATATTTTCCTCTTATCTCCTCTCCCTGACTCCTTTCTCCCTTGTCTCCTCCTTTCTCCTCTACTTCAAAATCTTCTTCAAAAACTCATCAACATACTTTACCGTTGGCTCAAACCAAGGATTGAAAAGGCAAAATGAATGTGGAGCATCTGGAAAAGAATGAACTTCTGAATAAATCTTATATTGGTCTAAGACCTTTCTAAAATCGTCTCTGCCTGCGTGCATTCTATCCACTGAACTGTTCAGAAATAGGGTAGGGGGCGTGTTTTTACCAACGTGAGTAAGCGAAGAGGCATCTTCCCAAAGAGATGGATTGTCTTTTTTAGGATAGCCAAACCAGTACGTTGCGGCGGAGGTGTGTTTGCTGTCGTCGCCTTCACCAGATTCTGGATGAACAAAAGAAAGAATCCCATCAATATCAACCACTGCTTGTACTTTACTGCTATAATTTAAATTACCATTGCTTCCTTCAAAAACGGAGTTTTCAGCCGTTACACCCATAAATGCTGAAAGCTCTCCTCCTGCCGAAAAACCTAAAATTGCAATGCGATTGGTATCAATATTGTAAGTCTGAGCATTGGCTTTCATCCAACGAAGTGCCGTTTTTAAATCATGAACGGCAGCAGGAAAAAGAGCTTCGGTTGATAGGCGATATTCGGGCGTAAAACAAACGTAACCCAATTCAGCCAAGCGTCTTGCGAGTTGATAATGTTGCGTTCTGTTGCCTGTTCGCCATCCGCCCCCGTGAATTATCATAATGGCAGGCAAGGCTTTTTTAGCTATTTTTTTAGGAGAAAAAACATCTAATAACAAGGCTCTTTCTCCAATTTTTCCATAGGTGATTGCCTTGCTTTCATTGACAGAACTAAGCGTTTTTTCGGGAACGATTTCAGTAATTGGGTGCGTTTTTTTACTCCCTTGATACGCACTATAATTAGAATAAGAAGTATCTATTTTTCCAGTAATGCCAATCAACGAGGGTTGAGTCCAAAATTTATTCAAAGCAGGGTTAATGCTTCCCGCAAAAATCTTTTCGGTTGTGTATTCAGAAGCCTCATCGTCAGTTAGTTGATGTGACCATTTTGCTCTTGCATTGGCATTAGCTCCATCGCCAAAGTTTTTATATTCTCCATAAAAAGTCGTGGATTCGTTAGCTACATTCGACCAATTATCCCAACCTTCTGCTACAATATGTTTGCCTAATTCACAATTAATGAAAACCGTTTTAGCATAACTTCTCCACGGACGACCCAAAAATACTTTATCAACATTAGCGTCAGCGGTTAATTTACAGTTTTTGAAAACGTAACCATAATTTACCCAATTGGGCGTGGAAGCGGCTGATACATATCCGTTTAACTTACTGTGAATAATGCAATTTTCAAATAATGAGGTGGAAGACCCGAAAATAAAATCGACCGTTCCTTCAATGTAGCAATTGATAAAATGTTGTCGAGCGTTTTCTCCCGAAGTAAAAATGGTATCTTGATTCCCTAAAAACCTGCATTTTCGCATCACACAACGGTCGCCTTCAATGTGCAGAGCAACGGCTTGCCCAACTCTTCCTGCGGTGTTTTCAATGATGAGGTTTTCCAAAGTAATATCGTTTCCCATTATTTTCATCGTGTAAGAATCGAATGTCTCCATTTTCCCTTTACCCGAAAAATCATCATAGCTAATCACCGTACCATCTTCACCTACAAATGTTACGTTTGAAAGTGTACTTGGAATGACGACTTTCTCTTTGTAAACACCCTTTTTAATACGAACCGTAATGCGTTTAGGCAGATAAACTCTGATGGCATCAATGGCATCTTGGATATATCTAAAATCGCCAGAGCCATCTTTGGCAACTACTAAATCATGCTGAATTTTTAGGGCTTGTGAATTTGCACTAAAAATCATCATTAGCGATAAGAAAAGAGATAAGTAAATTTTGAATAGAGGAAATGGTGATAAGTTTTTCATGAGATTATTAATCAATTTTATAAAACATTAAATGATTAATAATCAATAATCTACTCTAAATTATGGGACTATTTATTTCCTTGCCGTGAAAAAAAGAGAACTCCCAAAGAATCCTTGTTTCAATACTTTCTCTTCAATTTTTACAACTTTATAGAAGAATTCATTGAGCCAATGTGAAGGAACATTTACGTCTGAAACTAACTTTGATGTATCTATTAATCCTAATTTCAATTGTATCTGTTGAGCAACTCGGATAGCTAAAACTAACGGAGAAAGTACCCATGTCCAATAAGAATGATATTGAATTTTGAGAGAAGATTTTGATGTAAATTCTTGAAAATTTTGTAAGGTGAAACGCCATTTTCCGCCCACTGCCATGTCGTGCGTTCCATAAAAAATATCAAAAGCGTTATTATTGGAAAGGAAAATTCCGTTTGGATTTAGGAGGCTTGAAATATTCTGTAAAGCATTGATAATCTGCGTTTTCTCTAAACAATAAAAAACATCATTGCAAATAATTACATCGAATTGCTGATTTTGAAATTGAGAACCTAAGTCATCAATACTTAATTTTTGAACCTTCAAATTTCGTTTTTTTGAAAAATGAATAGAATAATCAGAATAGTCAATTCCTTGAATATTGGAGTAATTATTTTTGCGTAAAAAAGTGAGTAAACCACCCGTTCCACAGCCAATATCTAAAATGGAAATAGCTAAATTATTGCCAAATTTAGATTGAATTTCAGCTAATACTTTTTCATGAAGAATTCGATACCACCAAAATTTTTCTTCGGCTTGGTACATCATTCTAAATTCTTCTTCACTACTATTCAGCATTGTTTATACGTTTGATTTTGAGGGTATATTGGGGCGTATTACTTTGAGTTAAAAAGGTTTTTCCGATGTATTCTCCTACAATGCCAATAGAAATTAATTGTACACCGCCAAAGAATAAAACTATCAATACAATAGGGTGATTGATGAACCCAGAGAACTGTAAAACTGAAGAAATCAGAGCAATAAATGTTGCAAGTAAACCGAAAAATAAAGCCAACCGAACGGGCAAAAGTGAGTAACCAAACAGGATATTAAGGAATAAACTCGCTAATTTTTTGGCAGTATAGTTTGACTCTCCATGATGACGGTCGTTGTGGATAACCGTGACTTTTCCAATATTATCGGTAATATTAAAAATCAAACCATCAATATACGGATATGGTCCTTTATACTTACATATTTCTTCAACTACCTCTTTCTTAATGAGTTTGAAACTGGATAAGTATAAATTTTGCGGTTTTTTGAAGAGTGTTGTTGTAACTTGATTGACAAACCAACTACCAAAATTTCGGACAAGGTGGTGTTTTTTTTCATCATACTGACTATAAACAACGTCAAAATTACCTTTTTGGGCAGTTTCTAAGAGTTTGATAATTTCTGAAGGAGGATTCTGAAAATCA
>JAAFIU010000125.1 GCA_013298805.1 Cytophagales bacterium
TTCGGATGCAGGTTCTTATACTTATGGAGGAACAATAGGAACAACTCAGTGTCCCGTAAGTAATTGTTGTCCTGTTATCATTCGAGATGCTTGTTTGGGTTCAATCGGAGATTATGTATGGTTTGACAAAAACAATGATGGACAACAGAATGTAGGAGAGTTACCAATTTCAGGTGTTCGAGTTTATTTATACGACGGTACAGGAACAATCAAACGAGATTCAGCCTTAACGGATGCCAATGGGAAGTATTTATTTGATAGTTTATTAACAGGGAGTTACAAAGTAAGATTTGTATCACCTTTAGGCACAATCCCATCGAAACAGAATGTTGGTTCGGATGTAAGTGATAGCGATGCCAACAAATTAGGTTGGAGTCAATTGATAAATATTGACACGAGCAAACCCTCATCGGATACCTTACGGAACAATCCTAATATAGATGGAGGTTTTGTACCCGTTGGAAGTATAGGAGATTATGTATGGTTTGACAGTAACAAAGATGGCTTACAGACGGCAGGCGAATCAGCGATTTCTGGAGTGAAAGTTTATTTATTGGATGGCATAACAGGCTTGAAATTAGATAGTACAGTAACGAACAGCTTAGGGAAATACTTATTTGATAGTTTGGTGAGTGGTAGCTACAAAGTACGTTTTGTGTCACCAATTGACATGACATTTACGATTCAAGGAACAACCGCCAGTTCAGGTTTAGATAGTAATCCAAATGTTGTGACAGGAGTAACAGATGCGGTGTTGATTGATGCGAGTTTCCCATTGGGAAGTGAATCAAGAGACAATCGTTCGTTGGATGCAGGTTTGATAGGATTACCACCTGTGTGTAAACCAGCGATTTGTGTACCTTACCAAGTGGTAAAGATTAGAAAATGAGAAAGTAAATAAAGTTTTAGAAATTAAAATTAATTATGATTAAGCAAAAAACCTCAGTCTTATAGAGCTGAGGTTTTTACTTTTATCTATTAAGAATGAACAAAAATGAGCGAAGAATAAAATTCAGTAGTTCGACATTGTTTTAATAGTGTTTAATGATATGTTTTGTAAGGTGTTGTTTTTTAGTATTTTACGGATTATTGTGACAACAGTATAATTTAGAAAATCTATTTGAAACAGATAAAAGTATAGCATTTAAAAGAAATGATTTGTCCACAAAGTTTAGATTTATAACGAAAGAGAAAGATTAAACAGTTTCATTGAGTAATTTTACGAATTAAACCACTTAAACAAAAGAAGCCATCAATATAAGCTCAAATTTTATGGATATTTCCATCATTATAGTCAATTATAACTCTGCCGAATTGGCAGTTAATTGTATTTCATCAATCAAACAATTTACGCATGGAGTTTCTTATGAAGTAGTGGTCGTTGATAATAATTCGGAAGATAATTCTGAGCAAATTATTAAAGCTACACATTCTGATATTATTTGGGTACAAATTGGTTATAATGCAGGTTTTAGTCGTGGAAATAATGCAGGGTTAAATGTAGCTAAAGGAAATTATCTATTATTGCTTAATGCAGATACCTTACTTTTTGAAAATTCTATTTCCATTGCTTTTAATCGTTTACGTGAAAATAAAGATATTTCGGTTATTGCAGGCTTACAAGTAAATCCAGATTTGAGTCCAATGCCATATTTTAGAAATCGGAATGAATTTAGAAAATTTTTGTTCGTAGTTCCGAATTATTTTATTAGATATTTGGATAAAATATTCCCAGAACCACATTTTGATGACCCGAATCAAGCCGAATTACCTTGTGGGGCATTTATGATGATGAGCCGTGAAACGATTGATAAAGTAGGAACAATGGACGAAGATTTCTTCATGTACGCTGAAGATTTTGAATGGGCAAACAGGCTCATGAAAGTTGGTAAATTATGCTATTTTGATGATATTCGATTTATCCATTTAGAAAAACCGTCAGCTTTTCGAAGAACCAATATTACGCCAATCAACAAATTTGGCACACAAATGCAAGTTTCCAATCTCCTTTGGATTCGAAAAGAATATGGTATTTTACCTTACTTAGTCTTAATTTTTCATTACGTAACCTTAGTCTTATTTTTTTACGTATGGAAAATTACGGTGAATATATTTAACCTTAGAAACCCTTTTTTTCAATTAAAAAATCAAAAAATATTTGCATTAAAAGTTTTGGTATTTCTCAAATTCTTTTGGAAAACCTTATTCAAAATAAAAGGCTTCTACAAAATTGCAGAAGCCGATAATATTGATTTGAGATACAATTAGGAGTTGTCAGTAAGCTTAGGAGTTATCAGTAAACAATGAAACTGCCGATTTGGAAATTCGTATTCCCAAATCAGCAGTTTTGCTAACTGTTCAAAGCCAACCCATAGAATCCATCCAGTTTTTTACACTATTCATCCATTTATCTTTCGTAGTTTTATTGTTTAACCCAAATCCATGTCCACCTTTGGGATAAACTAACATTCCTGCTGGTACTCCGTTTTTCTGACAAGCTTCGTAGTATGAAAGCGAATTTTTGACTGGAACTGCGTTGTCATCACCTGCATGAACCAAAAATACGGGTGGTGTGTCCTTCGTAACTTGCATTTCATTTGAATACAATTCTATCAATTCTGGAGATGGCGTTTTTCCAATTAATTGCTCCGTAGAGCCATGATGTCCAAATTCTTTCATGGTAATTACTGGATAAACCAAAATAGAAAAATCTGGACGTACATTGGTCGCATCGGCATTATCACCAACAGGTTTTGCAAAATGCGTGGAAGTTGTTGCCGCCAAATGCCCTCCTGCTGAAAAACCCATAATCCCGATTTTATTAGGGTTTATACCATATTTTATGGCATCAGTTCTAATCATTCTGATGGCTTGTTGAGCATCTTGCAGAGGAGCAATTGTTCTGTCAATTTGGGCGTTTTCGTTGGGAATTCTATATTTTACAACGAAAGCAGTTACGCCCATTTTGTTAAATTCTTTGGCTACGTCTGAGCCTTCATGAGATGCCGCTAAAATTCGGTAACCGCCTCCTGGACAAATAATCACGGCTGTTCCGTTGGATGTACCTTTTGCGGGAGAATAAACTGTAATGGTTGGAACGGTAACTTCTGAAATACGTAAAATGCCATTTTTATCCGTTTCAGATTTTTGAGTGTTCGGAACTGGTTTTGAATTAGGAACTTCTTTAGGATATAAGGGCATTTCTTGCTGAGCGTATGTGTAAGTCATTGTTAGTAAGAGACTTAAAGTTATGAGCGTTTTTTTCATGGATAATTTTTGAGAATTTTTGATAAAAATTAGTTTAAATGGCGTTTATAAAATACTATGAATGAGGAAATTAATAATTCAATTCGACAACTGTTTACTGAAAGGAAATCAAATGTAATATTTACCTAATATCTTTGCAAAAAAACAAGATTTAAATGGAGAAAATAAGATCAACAACCGTTTTGGCGGTAGTACATAATGGTGAAGTAGCTATTGGAGCAGATGGACAAGCAACTATGGGAGCAACTGTTGCCAAAAACCACGTGAAGAAAATTAGAAAAATGTTGGATGGCAAAATCGTAACAGGTTTTGCAGGTTCTACTGCTGATGCGTTTACGTTATTAGAACGTTTTGAAGAAAAACTAAATGCTTACGGTGGTAATATGAAACGTGCCAGTATTGAATTAGCGAAAGATTGGAGAACCGACCGTTATCTAAGGAAATTAGAGGCGATGATGATTGTGGCTAATAAGGAAGAAACCCTGATTATTTCGGGAACGGGTGATGTGCTTGAACCTGAAAATGGAATCGCTGCCATTGGCTCAGGAAGCAATTACGCTCTTTCAGCAGCTTTGGCAATGAAAAAACACGCAGCACATCTTTCTGCTGAGGAAATAGTAAGAGAAGGATTAACCATTGCGGCTGATATTTGTATTTATACAAATCATAATTTTGTCATTGAAAAACCAGTGTAGTGTAACACAGATTGCCTCATCAGTAGTTTTTTATAAAATTTTGAACTAATTATTGATTAATCTTGTAACTTAGTAGAGTATTAATTCCATTAACTATAAATCAGTAAAAATATGTCATTAAGATTAGGAGATATTGCTCCCGACTTTACTGCGGAGACAACACAAGGAACAATAAATTTTCATGAGTGGATTGGCGACTCTTGGGCGATGCTTTTCAGTCACCCTGCTGACTTTACACCAGTTTGTACTACTGAATTAGGAAAAACTGCTCTTTTGAAAGGTGAATTTGAGAAAAGAGGTGTTAAACCAATTGCAGTTTCTGTGGATGATTTAGACTCTCACAATAAATGGGTGCCAGATATTGAAGAGGTAAATCATGTAAAAATGAACTTTCCAATTATTGCTGATGAAGGACGCAACGTGGCGACACTTTATGATATGATTCACCCAAATGCTTCTGAAAAAGCTACGGTGCGGTCAGTGTTTATTATCGGACCTGACAAGAAAATTAAATTAACGTTAACTTATCCAGCTTCAACTGGACGTAATTTTCAAGAGCTTTTACGTGTCATCGATTCGTTACAATTAACAGCAAATTATCAAGTGGCAACGCCTGCCGACTGGAAAGATGGTGAAGATGTTATCATTACACCAGCCGTGAAAACCGAAGATGCAGCCGCTAAATTCCCGAAAGGATTTACCGTAATCAAACCATATTTACGTACAACACCGCAGCCAAATAAATAGGCTTTGAGTGTTTAACACGAATGGATTAGGAAATTGTTTGTAAATTTGTACAGACTATTTTCCTAATCCTTTTTTGTTTTTATGAACTATCTAAAATTACTGCAAATAAAATTCTTATTACTACCTTCAAGAGTTAGGCTTGTTTTAGTAGTTTCTGTTATCTTCTTTGTTTCTCTTTTTGTGTATTATAGCTTCCGTCCGAACCCAAATGGGTGGGAGAAAATTTCTAAAATTGGCATTACCCTTCCGCTAAAATATAAACTACATGGCATTGATGTTTCGCATCATAATGGTAAAATTGAATGGAGAAAAGTAAAGAAAATGCAATTCTCGGATGAAGATTTGCACATTAAATTTTGCTTTCTAAAAGCAACCGAAGGCATGACGCATTCCGACCGTGAATTTGACCGAAATTGGGAACAGTTAGGAAAATTAGGTATTAAAAGAGGAGCATATCATTTCTTCATTCCTTGGCGTGAACCTGTTGGACAAGCCAAAAATTTTATCAATTCTGTAAAACTAAAAAAAGGTGATTTTGCTCCTGTTTTAGATATTGAACAAAATTCATTAAAGTCTGATAGCCAGATAATTACAGAGCTTGAAACTTGGCTCGATATCGTAGGAGAACACTATGGCGTAAAGCCAATTATTTATACAAATCCGAATTTTTATAAAAAGTTTATCAAAGGGAATTTTGATGACTATCCACTTTGGATTGCCGATTATTCAAAAGAAAGTTTGAAAGGCTATGGTTCAAATTTATGGTTTTGGCAGCACAATCAAAAAGGTTGGTGCGAAGGCGTAAAAGGAACGGTTGATTACAATGTTTTTCTTGGAAATGAACAAGATTTGGACGAATTGTGTCTGTAACCCGATGCTTCCGCATCGGCTCTAAATTTGATTGATAGTCGATGCGAAAGTATTGAGTTACAAATTTTCCAATATTACTTTAGCATAGTTATCTGCACGATTCAAGTTGGCATATTGCTGCATTTTTTGCTTATTGCCAATCTTAATATCTTCGGTCAATAAGGTTTCCAATTTTTTAGGCAAATCATTATTAACAATCAAGCCTAATTCATTTTCAAGGACAAGTTTTCCCATCAATCCAAAATTGTAAGTCAATAATGGTTTTTGAGCTACCGCTGCTCTGATAGTAATTCCACTCATTCCGATATGTTTGTTGTACAATGCCAAAATATAATCAGAAACTTCAAAATAAAGTTGGATGTCTTCTTCAGGAATGAACGTTTTCTTTGTAATTATCTGAAAATCAGATGTTTTTGAGATTTCTTTTAATTTAATTTCAAACTTCACTCTTTCTGATTCCTCCCAAGCACCAACAATCAAAAGTGTACCCTTTTGAGATTTTTCCCTCGAAATGTTCCCAATTGCTTCCATCACTTCGGCAACTCCTTTACGGCTATCTAAGTAGCCAAAAATCAAAAATACTTTGCTGTTTTCTTTAATTCCCAATTCTATTTTTATGTCATCAGAAGATTTTGTGGAGGGATAAACCTGCACTGGATCAGGCAAGTAAATGACTTTATTCGTCTGCCAATTTTGTTTGATATATTCCGCCGCAAAAGGGTCAAGACTGAAAAGCGAGTCTAATTTTTTACTTTTTACGAATAGTTTTAGCGTCAAATTTTTACGGAAATTATTCAATCGTTCTTTGAGTGAATGAGCAGGGTAATTTACCAAAGTTGGGCGGAATAATATACCAGAAACAGGACATGGAAGTGCTTTTTGCGTTAGCAAAGCAATTTGTAAATAGTCGATATACATCAAAAAGACGGAAGAAGCATTCGTTTCAGTGATGTATTTACGCAGTAAATTCCATTCAAAAAAAGCCCGTTTCGTTACACTTTCAGCTTTGGTAATTTTCCATGCAGAAAATTCTGTGTCAGAAAATGCCATCCATTTTACCTTAGAAGAAAGCGTTTCTTGAATTATTTGTGGATGCTGTTCAAAGAAATTAGGTGCAACTAAAACAACTAAGTTATATGGATAATTTGCCGATAAAAAATTGATAATGAGGTGATACAAATAACTTGAATGATGACCACTTGAATCAGGTTCAAAGATTAAAATATTTTTGTTTGAATTCATATAAAAGGAAGCAGGAAAACCTACAAAATGCTTTGATAAACTGCTAAAGTTTCTTTTGCTTTTTTCTCAATTGAAAAGAAATTTTGTCGAGTAAATCCCTTGTTAATCAATGATTTACGTAAGTCAGAATTGTTGATGATTTGCTCAATTTTATCCGAAATATCTTCTGCATTATCAGGATTGAAATACAACGCTGCATCATCAGCAACTTCTGGAAAACATGATTTGTTGCTCAAAACTACGGGACAACCCGCCGCAAAAGCCTCTAAAATAGGAATTCCAAAGCCTTCGTAAAGTGATGGATAAACAAAGGCGATTGCTTTTTGATACAATCCAAAAAGTGTATTGTCACTGTGGAAATCCTGAAAAATAACCTGATTTTGCAAGTTTAAACGGGCAATCAAATGTTGTTCTTCTTCGTTGAAATTTCCACCACCTGCACATAATAAATACACGTCATTATATTTGTGCAAAGTAGGAGCGATGTCTTTTATAAAGCCCAAAAAGTTTTTATAATCATTTCTTGCACCAACGTACAGAAGGTATTTCTCTGGTGTTTTTACTTGAAAATTATGCGGTTGCTTATGATTAATAAAATTGGTAGAATGATGAACAACGGCAATTTTTTCGGGTTTTATCTGATAAAATTCTAATAAATCTTTCTTCGTATTTTCTGAAACAGCAATTACTTTAGAGGCTCTATTTAATAATTCTTGCTTTTGAGCATGGCTCGAATTGTCAAGGTGATTAAGTTTAAATCGTTCCTTGATGCAATCGTGATAAGTCAATACAAATGGTTTATTACCAAGTGGTTTCAAGAAATAGTGATGAAAAAAAGTAGGGTGAAAAATATCAAAATCGCCTTTTTGTAACTGATAAATACTGTTTAAACGATTGGTACGAGATGCCAAAATATTAGTTGGTTTAAAACCGAAAATATTTTTGAATTGAAGCGGTTTTCGTATTGAACTACTTTTTAGGTATTCATTGTTTGAAAACCCAATTGACAATTCAATATCTACTTGCATTTTCACTAAAGATTCCATCAAATCGTGAAAATAGCGTGCAACTCCACCGTAACGATTCCCCGTGAATGCTTGATGGTCGTAAAGGATTTTCATATTATTTATTCATCAAATTTTCTATCTCATCGGCATCCATCGGAATGTTTGCCATGAGGTCAATACTACTTGTTTCGGTAATTAAAATATTGTTTTCTAAACGAATACCAATACCTTCTTCTCGGATATAAATGCCAGGTTCAATCGTGAAAACCATGCCAGCTTCCACTCGGCGGTATTTATTCCAAACATCATGCACATCAAGTCCTAAATGATGGGATGTTCCGTGCATGAAATATTTTTTCAATAAAGGTGAATCTGGATTTTGTTTTTCAATGTCTGCACGACTAAATAAGCCTAAGTCAACTAATTCTCCTTCGATAAATTGTTCTACTTCTTTTTGGTATTCCTCCCACAAAACACCCACTTTCAAAATAGATTTTGCAAATTTGAAAGCACGATGAACGGCATCATAAACTGCTCTTTGACGTTTGTTAAAACGTCCATTTACGGGAATAGTACGGGTTAAATCCGAATTATAATTGGCGTATTCTGCTGCAACGTCTAATAAAATCAAATCTCCGTCTTTGCATGGGCGACTATTCTCAATATAATGCAGCACACAGGCATTTGCACCCGAAGCAATGATTGGTGTATAAGCAAAGCCTTTTGAACGATTCCGAACAAATTCATGGATTAATTCCGCTTCAATTTCGTATTCTGTTACGTTAGGTTTGACGAAATTCAAAAGTCGTCTAAAACCTAATTCTGTAATGCGGCACGCTTCCGAAATCTGTACAATTTCATACTCACTTTTGATAACTCGTAAATGGTGCATCAAGGGAGCAACACGTTCAAATTTATGCAATGGGAAATGTTCTTTTGCCCAAATAATAAACTTGGCATCACGAGTTTGTACTGTTGAATGATTACGAATATGCTCGTTTGAATTCAGATAAATATGTTCCGACTCAAAGACTAAAGTGGTTAAAACTGCCTCAAATTGGCTTGTCCAGTATATTTTTTCAATGCCAGAAACTTGCTGTGCGTGTTCTTTAGTGTATTTGTAGCCTTCCCAAATGGCAATTAATTCGGAGGTTTCTTTCAAGAATAAAACTTCACGGTGCTTTGGGTCGGGGCAATCAGGGAAAATCAAAAGGATTGAATCCTCTTGGTCAATTCCTGATAAATAAAATAAATCAGAATTCTGCTGAAAACCCATCGTGCCGTCTGCATTAGTTGGCATTGGGTCGTTTGAGTTAAATATAGCAAGCGATTTTGGTTTCAATAAAGAAGCTAATCTTTTGCGGTTTTCAATAAATAATGCGTTGTTGATGGGTAAATATTTCATATAATTTTAAGGTTTTCTTCAAGAAGTGTTTTGATACTAAAAATATTTAGGTTTGCCAGAAAATAATTTAAAGTGTTGATATATAGTGGATTAGCTTACTCGCTTTTCGCTTCCTATAATTTACTTATTTCTTCTCACACAAATAAATGATTTCCTCTTTCGGAAGTCCAAATCTTTTTACTCTTTCAGCAGGCATCTCCATGACAAATTTGTCTTCAGTAACGTGCCAGCCGCCTTGTTCGAGGCGTTTATTATAATCTTTTCCGAAAATTCTAAAGTGGTCATCTTGTTTGAAAAGACGTTCTCTTTCTTTCGGGTCAGTAATGGTTTTGTCTTCAAATGTTGTTGCTAATGACCAATCTTGTGGTGACTGCATAATTGCCCAGCCTGTTGGTTTCAATACTCTACGCATTTCCTCCATGCAGCGAATATCGTCTTCAACGTGTTCTAAAACATGATTACAGAATACTACGTCGAAAGTATTTTCTTCAAAAGGAATATGGTGTAAGTCCATTTTTACTTTTGCCAATGGCGACTCAATATCCGCCGTGATATAGTCCAGATTTTTCATTTTCTCAAAACGGTCGATGAAACAATATTCTGGAGCAACGTGCAGAACTTTGAGGTTATCTTTAAAGAAATTGGTTTTTTCCTGTAAATACAAATACATCAAACGGTGACGTTCGAGAGCAAGACAGTTTGGACAAAGAGCATTTTCTCTGGGTTCTAAACGTCCATAAGGCAAGAACTTACTAAAAGTTGAATCGCAAACTGGGCATTCCACATTGTTTCCTGATAGGAAAACTCCGTAGGTTTTTGTGGCAAAATGACCTACCAATTGAATGTATTTTCGTGGAATGTTTCTGAGTGTCCAGCTAATTATATTCTTAATCATCTATTTTTTGATAAATTTTTCTTCCGCAAAGATAAAAAAATATTCCCGCACTCTCGCACGGGAATAAAATTTGAAATACTGATAATTTGCAGATTTCTACATTTCTCTAATCCAAACATTTCTAAAACTAACGGCATTTCCGTGGTCTTGTAAGTGAATTGGAGCTTTTCCATGAACTGGATTGGTTGGTTGCCCGATATAATTGGTAACACCTTGGATTTTTGTATGGTTTTGAACCACTACGCCATTGTGAACTACCGTAACGTAAGCAGGAGTTTCAATGCCGCCATTTATTGTGAATTTTGGTGCTGTATAAATGATGTCATACACGTTCCAATCTCCTTGTTTTGAGGTTGCGTTTACCAAAGGAGGCGTTTGCTTATAAATTGAACCCGCTTGACCATTACGATAAGTACGATTTTTGTATGAATTTAATACCTGAACTTCGTAGATTCCTTGTAAGAAAACACCACTATTGCCTCTGCCTTGCCCTTTTCTATCATCGCCTTCGTTTGGAGAACGCCATTCGATGTGTAATTGACAATCACCAAAAAGTTTTTTAGTTGAGATACCGCCTGCACCACCAACAACCGTCATAACTCCATCTTCAACTTTCCATTTTGCCACACTACCATCTTTTGTAGATTCCCATTGGTCAAGGTTTTTTCCGTCAAATAAAACGATGGCATCCGAAGGAACTGCTCCTGGAGTTACCACTGTAATTTCTGGATCCATGAACTCTGTTGCTTCTGGTTTCTCTGGATTTTTCTGGGTAAAACGAGTATCTTGAGCCTGTAAACCCAATGATGAAACAGTTACTAAAGCCGTAAAAATTACTTTTTTATTGATTTTCATGGAATGTTTTTGTTAGTTTATGGTAATATTGAAATATAAAATTATGTTTAAGTCAATAATTTCTCAAATAAACACCATAAAATTATTTTTATTGTGCTTCTTTACCATTAGTTCTGGAGGTCTGAATGCTCAAACGGGCGATTTTAGATATTTGGATTTGAATACAATTTTGAAAGACTCAAAAATTCAATTAGCTAAAAATCAATTGCTTAAAGGATGGACAATGCGAGCAAATGGAAGTAATTTCTATATTGAAAGAACTGAAAATGTTTTTTTGCCACAATCAGCTTTAAAAAGTTTGGAATCTAATACCAACATTGTTTCAAAGAACATTGGAGGAAAAAAAATATTAATGATGAAGACAAAGGCATATTTTTTGATGACGATTGAAAAGAGACTACCAAACGATAAAGTACAGTTACTAAGAACAACGGCAAAAGCCATTTACCAAACTGACTTTTACACGATTTTTCTGTGGCAAGAACATGGTTTTACGTATTCAAATAAAACAATTCCTGCTACGCTAAATGATGAATTTAGAGCAATTGAAAAATTGCTTGGTAGCCTTTGGCAGTAAAATAGAAATTTAAACAGACAACATTATCACGATAAAAAACCAATATGAAACCTGATATTCCTAAAAAAGCCCCTGGGCAACGATTGGTAAAACAAATGCCTTTAAGAACCAAATGGATACTTTGTGCTATTGCTGGACTTTTATTGTTTGGCTTTGGTATTATAGGTATCGGCAATGCTACTGCTCTTAAAACAGACCCAACCATAAACTTTGCAAGATGGTTTATTTGGGGTGTTTATGGTTTTATATTAACCATTTTAGGATTAGTTTTCTTGGGACAAGCAATCCGTTTTAGAGTATTGATGGATATTAACAAAAAACTTAATAAGCAAGAAAAGGAACTGCAACGCCATATTAAAAAGGTAAATCATTTGGGCGAAGTATTGAGAACAAAAGAAGATAAGAAAAGCAAAGACAAGTAGGTTGAATTACGATAAAAGAAAAACCCATCCGTTTGAGATGGGTTTTTTGATTCTTAGAAGAAATTGTACAAAATTACTTCGCAGCCTTCGCAGCAAATTCAGCTTTTATTGCATCTACGTCCACCAATTTAATTTCAGGGGTTGTAGTCAAAAACTTAATTGCATTGACTTTGTTAGTGGCTATAGCCTTGTTTCTTCTGTCTTTTCTTTTTAGTCTTGTAACAGCCATTGCGAACAGAGTTTTAAATTGAGGTGCAAAATTAGGGATTATTTCTTTTTTTACCAAACTTCAAGAGCTTTATCATTGTAAGAATTATGAATTATGAGTTGTAAGTGATGAGTTATAATTGTTTGAAAAGATATAAGTGTTTGTAAAACAGTAGGTTAGTTGTTTGCTTGTAGTTGAGATTAGTATTGGTTGATTTAGCACTTGATAGAAAAAAAGGATAATTATTTGCGAAATGCCATAAAACCTTTGAGGTTTTGTAATTTTGTAGGAATAAAGCATTTAGTAACGTTGAAATAATGAAGCTGTTTAAACTTTTATTTTTTTATTGATTTTACGTAAAAAAATGACTGAGAATGCGATAAAATGCAACGCAACCCAATTTTTGACTGAGAATTCAAACCTCACTAAAAGTGCTTTGAA